>JAPLDN010000217.1 GCA_026391755.1 Bacteroidota bacterium | reverse complement strand
CATCAACCGCCTCATCAATTACAATACTTATGAAGGCCTCATCCTGGGAGCCGGCATACATACCAATGATAAGCTTGCCCGCTGGTTCAGGATTGGCGGGTTTTACCAATATGCCTTTGCCATATCAACCAGTAAATACGGGGGTGATGCGACATTTTTTATTAATAAGCGGCATGATGTCTCACTTAGCGGGGATTATTATTACAACCTGATTCCATCAGGGATTGTTTCATTCCCGCTCGATTACCAGTCAATACTAGGAGGGAATTTCGGCCCTCTTTATACCCTGAAACTCGACAGGACACAGCATTTCGGAATGAACTTCGGTTTCAGGGGTTTCAAATGGTTCCTCTTCAATATTGGACTTTCCAATGATTATAAAAAATCAACGACCTATGGCTTTGCTGTGCCCGAAGGCAATGCAGTAGTTCTGAAAGACCAGTATACTTTTACCGAAATCAGGGCAGGTTTTAAATGGGCCTACAAGGAACAGTATATTCAAACGATCGACAACAGGATCAACCTGGGAACGAACTATCCTTTGGTGTGGCTTGAGTATACAAGGGGCATCAAAGGATTTATTAACGGACAATACGACTATAACAAAATCGACCTGAAAGTCAAAAAGACCTTCAACATCAAATTCCTCGGCAAACTCACTTTCCAGCTAAACGGAGGCTATGTTGACCAGCCTATTCCCTCTTGTAATCTTTATTATGGCGATGCAACTTACAGGATGTTTGCTCTTTATGCGCCTAATACTTTCGGGACTATGCGGATGAACGAATTCCTCTCCAATACCTATGCCAGCCTGTTTATTTATCATGACTTCGGACATCTTCTCCTGAAAGGCCGGAAATGGTTTCACCCGGAGTTTGCAATCGCCCAGAATATAGGGTTTGGATGGCTTGACCATAAAGACCAGTATGCATACCAGGATCCGGTACCAAAGGAAATGAACCTGGGCTACTATGAGAGCGGTTTGCTGATAAACAACATTGTTAATTTGAAACTCTATACCATCGGTGTAGGCGCGTTTTATCGCTGGGGACCCTATGGATATGTATATGCCGGGGATAATTTTGCCTATAAGGTATCCATCATTTTCCCATTTTAATACCTAAATGGCGAATTTAGATTAAGTATAAATATTGATGTTAGGGTAAAACAGAAATATTTATTTATATTTTTGCTCTGATGTCGTTTGAAAATTGATAATTCCATTGTATGGACGAGAATACAGTTGAAAACAGGGATGAGCAAGATCCCTCAAAGTCCTCAAGACGTAATTTCCTGAAGAACATAGGCTTGCTTGGAGCCGGTGTAGCTGCCGGTGCGGGAGCATTGTATTCAGGGGATATTTTTGAAAAGAAAAAAGCTGCAACCGGTGAATCCAGGGTGCTCCTGACGCAGGACAACAAGCTGGTAGAGGTTGATTCGCTGGAGCTTAAAGCCCTTTCCAAAAACCCAACCAAATTAATGCTTGAGAAGGGAAGGGAAGGAATTGAGGGCAGGCGTTGGGTAATGGTCATTGATCTGTCGAAATGCAGAAATGCAAGGCGTTGCATTGCAGCCTGCCAGGAGGCCCACCAGCTTAAACCCGAACAATACCATCTGAACACTTTGCAGATGCAGGATTCCCCGGGCACCGCCCCTTATCAAATGCCAAAGAACTGCCAGCACTGCGATAATCCTCCCTGTGTTTCTGTTTGCCCGGTGGATGCCACCTATAAAAGAGGAGATGGCATTGTGCTAATCGACAATGAACGCTGCATTGGCTGCCGCTTTTGCATGGCCGCCTGTCCGTATTCAGCAAGGATCTTCCATTGGACAGCTCCGAAGGATTCCGACAAGCATCACGGAGAAGCATACAATGTTGAACTGAACGTTCCTCAGAAGCTGGGCACCATCTCAAAATGCCTCTTCAGTGCCGATCGCTGCCGCGAAGGCAAACTTCCTTACTGCGTTTCAGCCTGTCCGAACGGGGTGTACTATTTCGGGGATGAGAACGAAGATGCTGTAACCAACGGAACAACTAAGGAAACCGTGCGCCTGAGCAAACTTCTCAGGGATAACGGGGCATACCAGCTGATGCCTGAATTAGGCACCAAACCCAGGGTATATTACCTTCCTCCAAAGAACAGGCTGTTTCCTTTCGAACCTGCAACCGATGAATCCCCAAAAGAAGGATAATTAATAACAAGCGCTTTGTATAATCAGCTGAAGCCACGATTATGGATAAAAAAATGGATCAGATAATCAACGACCTTTCACACCATATAAGGTTAAACAAGGGGTTCTTCCTGTGGATGGGATTCCTGGCTCTTGCATTCCTCGCATGCCTGTATGCATACATCCAGCAACTCAGGTACGGCCTTGGAGTTGCCGGCATCAGGGATTACATTTCATGGGGATTGTACATATCCAACTTTGTATTCTTTGTGGCATCAAGTCTCATAGGGATGCTTATCAGCGCCGTGCTCGGTCTTATCGGCCTGGCCTATGTTTTCCTGTATGCCAGGTTCCAGTCACCCATCCTCTGGGATGTAACGGTGATCACGACTTACTTTGTGATCAGCCTGCTTTTGCTGTTCCTTCCGATGATACCCGATATGGCTGTGCTTTATAAACGCTTCGCCAACCTTCCCTCCTGGCTTAAACCGGTTTACAAAGTTTTATCACTGAACTGGACTGATCACCCTGAACAGAACCGGATAATCCATCGTTCAATCTATATCCTGCTGATCCTGATCATCCCCGCTGCTCTCTCGATCCACACAGTTACTTCCTGGCTGTTTGCCCTCACGGTCAGGCCGGGATGGGACAGCACCATCTTCGGGCCCTACTTCGTTTCAGGCGCATTCGTCGCAGGTTCCGCAGCCGTCATCATTGCCATGTTTTTCTTCAGAAAGAATTATAAGCTCCAGGATTATCTTACCGATCTTCATTTTAACAATATGGGGAAAGTGCTGGTACTCGTGGCCTTTGTCTATCTCTATTTCAACATCAATGAATACCTGGTTCCCGGTTATAAGCTTAAGCGGGCCGATGCGGTTCACCTTAAAGAGCTTATGAGCGGCCATTTTGCTCTAACCTTCTGGCTTGTTCAGGTCGGCGGATTGCTGATCCCCATAGTCCTGATGCTGTTCCGCAAAATGCGCAAGCCCCTGCCTCTCACCCTAATCTCGATCGTCGTCCTGATCGCTGCATGGTTCAAACGTTATCTCATCGTAGTCCCTGCTATGGCACATCCGTTTTTACCTGTTCAGCATGTTCCCGATAATTTCAAGGTGTATTCCCCTACGCTGATAGAAATTGCAATCACTTTATTGAGTTTCATCCTTGTTTTGATCATCATAACCCTGATTTCTAAATTCTTCCCTGTCATACCTGTTGTTGAGACTGCAAAAGAGAAAGGTTTGGATCCACTGAAAAGCAATGAATCATGAAAAAACTGTTCTATATACTCCTGCTTATGGTTATCACGTTGTTGCGCGTTGAAGCCCAGAACCCAGGATGGATAGTGCCTGATGATCAGAAAGGCAAGATCTGCCTGGTAAAATTCACTCCCGACATGGTTAAGCAGGGCGAGGCACTTTATATGAAAAATTGCCAGAGCTGCCACGGCATTCCAACCAAGAAAAATTTTGCCGCCATCCAGCCCTCGCCGGGAGACCTTTCGGAACCCAAGGCAGGTACTCAGAAAGACGGCGAACTTTTTTACAGGATAACCACCGGGAAGGTGCCTATGCCCGAATTCAGGAACATACTGTCGGAAGACGAACGATGGAGTGTAATCTCATTTCTCCGTTCTTTCCATAAAGGTTATGTGCAGCCTGATCCTGAGAAAATGGCTGCTTCCATGGGAAAACGCATCAGGCTGACCATGGCTTATGATACAGCAAAAAAGAAGATCATGGTAAAGGCCGTTGAACTTACGAAAAACGGCCCCGTTTCTGCAAAAGGAGCTGAGATCATTGTTTTTGTTCAAAGGTATTTCGGCAATATGCAGCTTGCCGATCCCAAACCAACATCCGAGAGCGGCTATGCGGGTTTTGACTGGCCCCAGGATTTTCCCGGCGATAAAACAGGCAAAGTAATTCTTGGCGCCAGGGTTAATGATCCTACCGGCAGCATGCAGGAAGCTATTGTCAGAGACACATTGACCATTGGCCTGCCAACAAACAAACCCTCATTAACTGATACCAGGGCTATGTGGTCAACCAGGGAGAAAGCCCCGGTATGGATGATACTTACTTATGTGTTGGCTGTTATCATAGTCTGGTATTTTATATTCTATATCATACTTTCCGTCCTGGATATAAGGAAAATCAAACAAATAAAAAAAACATGAAAACCCGGGCTTTAATACATGGCATTCTGATATCGTTCTGCCTGCTGCTTAACCTGCCCGGGCAGTCCCAAAGTGTCATCAGCCCTGAGGTAGGTGTTGAAGAGCACCTCGACAGTATCATCCCTCAGAACCTGACATTCACCAATGAGCAGAGTAAACCGGTGAGGCTCGGAGACCTGTTTAACAAACCAACTATTCTTACACTGGTGTATTTTGACTGTCCGGGGTTATGCAGCCCTTTGCTCGACGGTGTTTCAGAAGTGGTGGAAAAAATGGGGATGGAACTGGGTAAGGACTACCAGATCGTGACGGTAAGTTTCAACTATAAGGACACACCTGAAAAAGCCATCCAGAAGAAAAACACGTTTTTAAAGAGGCATAGTAAAAGCCATTCAAAGGACTGGTATTATCTTACCGGCGACAGTGCAAGCATTTTACGCCTCGTAAATGCTGTCGGGTTCAAATCAAAGAAGCAGGGCAATGACTGGATACATCCCGCCGTGATCACCATTGTAAGCCCTAAGGGAAAAATAACCCGCTACCTGTATGGGGTTACATTCCTGCCGTTTGATGTTAAGATGGCTATTATCGAAGCCGGGAAAGAGCAATCGAGGCCCACTATCAACCGGCTGCTTCAGTTTTGTTTCAGTTACGACCCTGAAGGCCGCAGGTATACGCTGGCGGTGACCAAGATCAGTGCAACCATCATCATTTTCCTGGCCCTGGTGTTGTTTATAGCGCTGCTGTTGCGGTCAAAAAATAAAAAGAAGAATAATGATTAGAATCAGATAATATGGCAGAAGCAATGACCCACTCTTATCTTGAAAATACAGGCAAATACAAGGGAATACTTGCCTGGCTCACAACTACCGATCACAAGAGGATCGGCCTGATGTACATGTACGCCATGATGGTATTTTTCATTGTCGGCGTTTTGCTCGGGGAACTTATGAGGCTCGAGCTTTTCAGGCCAGGTCAGCAGTTCTACAACGCCCAGACTTACAATGGGATTTTTACAATACATGGGATCATCATGATTTTTACAGTAGTGATCCCCGGGCTGGCCGCCGTTTTCGGTAATTTTTCGATGCCCATTATGATTGGGGCCCACGATGTGGCTTTCCCAAGGCTTAACCTGTTTTCATGGTATCTCTTCATACTGGGTGCTGCCATTGCCCTTTCATCACAATTTCTTGGCAACGGCCCCCCCGATACAGGCTGGACGTTTTATGCACCTTACAGCACACAAACACATACCAATGTGGTTGCAGCTGTATTCGGTGCATTTGTACTGGGCTTCTCCTCCATCCTCACCGGGCTTAATTTTATTGTTACAATACACCGTTTAAGGGCGCCGGGAATGACATTCTTCAGGATGCCCCTCTTCCCCTGGTCTCTTTATGCCACAGCATGGATCCAGGTGCTTGCGACTCCCATCGTCGGGATCACCCTTCTGATGGTTATCGCCGAAAGATGGCTCAGGATCGGCTTTTTTGATCCTTCATTGGGCGGAGATCCTATCTTGTACCAGCACCTGTTTTGGATCTATTCGCATCCCGCGGTATATATCATGATTTTGCCAGCCATGGGGGTAATCACCGAGATCATCCCGACCTTTGCTCAGAGAAGGGTATTCGGTTACAAAGCAATAGCACTTTCGAGCCTTGCGATAGCCCTGGTTGGTTATTTTGTATGGGCACATCATATGTATACCTCCGGAATGAGCATCACAGCGCGCTGGGTATTTTCCCTTCTGACCTTTCTCGTTGCTGTTCCAAGCGCCATCAAGGTATTTAACTGGGTTACAACGATGTACAAGGGATCAATCTCGGTAAAACCGCCATTTTTGTTCGCCCTGGGTTTCATTTTCCTGTTTATGATAGGCGGTCTTACCGGGCTCAGCCTCGGTTCCCTTGCAACGGATATCCACGTTCACGACACGGCCTATGTGGTGGCTCATTTCCACTATATAATATTCGGAGGCGTCGGTTTCGCGTTTTTTGCCGCCCTGCATTACTGGTATCCAAAGATGTATGGCAGGATGTATAACTTCCGGAGGGCAAACACAGCATTCGGATTCCTTTTTGTTGGATTTAACCTTTTGTATTTCCCCCAGTTCGTTATTGGTATTATGGGAATGCCACGGAGGTATTTCGATTACCTGCCCCAGTTCACTTTGGGACAGCAGATATCGGCTGTGGGAGGTGTCGTGTTGCTGATCGGGCTCATTATAATGCTGGCCAATCTTTTCAGTAAAAAAGGCGTCAAGGCACCCGATAATCCGTGGGGAGGATCAACCCTGGAATGGACGGTCTCTTCACCTCCTCCTGTTGAGAATTTTGATGAACTTCCGGTAATCACAGGAGAACCGTATAACTATGAATAACTAGTGACTGGTGACTAGTGACTGGTGAACCTTAAAGAACATCAATGACTAAAAAATAAATCACATATATGGAAATGCACAGAGACGATATTGGCGCGAAACTGGGAATGTGGATATTCATTTTCACCGAGATCCTTCTGTTCGGAGGCTTGTTCCTGGTGTATGCAGTGATGCGCCACCGTTATGCGGATGAATTCCACCAGGCCGCTCATCAGCTTAATGCATTTATTGGTACTGTCAATACCGTAGTTCTTTTATTAAGCTCCGCAACTGTGGCAATGTCGATCACTGCGGTTCAGAAAGGCGAAAAACGGAAAGGGGTATTGTTCATCCTGGTTACCCTGCTTTGCGCCGGGATCTTTCTTTTCAACAAATACTTTGAGTGGGGTCATAAATTTTCTATCGGTCTTTACCCGGGTTCGGATATGATGATCGGACTAAAGCACGGCTATATCCTGTTCTTTAGCCTGTATTTCTTTATGACCGGACTGCATGTGCTTCATCTCATCGTGGGCAGCATTATTCTTACTGTTATCATGATCAGGATACAGACCGGCAGCATCAATGAAGGGAATTATGTATTGTTGGAAAACGGAGGCCTTTACTGGCACCTGGTCGATTTGATCTGGATATTTTTGTTTCCGTTGCTTTACCTGATAACTTAGGTGCCGGGCACTGGGTACTGGGTGTCAGGGAAAAAACCAGAGCCCAGAACCCGGAACCCGGGACAAGTCAAACAAAGACAAACGATTAAAAATCACAACAATGACAAATAGCGAAACAACACATATAACGGATTACAGGGTTTACGGATGGGTTTTACTTGCATTGCTCATCCTCACAACTGTCACCATTACTGTGACCTGGATCGATCTATCGGCCCTTACAGTGTTGGTGGCACTGATCATTGCATCGGTTAAATCATTCATTGTGCTGCGACACTTTATGCACCTGAAATTTGAATCCCGTTTATTCACTGTTTTTGTTGTTATGGTGCTAAGTATATACATACTGGTCATTTCCCTGACCTTCTTTGATTATCTGTTAAGGTAACTATTTATATTAATTTCTAAAACATAGATATGTTTACGGAAGCTTCAAATTTTGCCGAAGGTGTTGATCTGGCGTTTAAAGTAATATTCGGGATCAGTATTTGCTTCCTGGTTGGGATAACCACGGTAATGCTATGGTTTGTGGTGAAGTACCGACGGTCAAAACATCCGAAAGCAGAACAGATCAAGGATAATACGGCCCTTGAGATCACATGGACATTAATACCACTTGCTATAGCCTTATTGATGTTTTATTACGGATACGTGGCTTTCCGCCCCCAGAGAGACTTCCCAAAGGATGCCATGAATGTTACAGTCGTCAGTAAAATGTGGGCCTGGTCCTTCGTATATCCCGGCGACAAGGAATCGGATATGCTGGTTCTTCCTCTGAATAAAGCGGTGGTCCTTAATTTAACTTCACTTGATGTGATCCATAGTTTCTATGTTCCTGCATTCCGCCAGAAAGAAGACTGTGTTCCGGGGAAAACGAACCAGATGTGGTTCATTCCGACCATGATCGGGGAATACTGGGTTCTTTGCGCCGAATATTGCGGGATGAACCATTCCTATATGGAAGCCAAAGTGAAAGTCGTTCAGCAGTCAGAATATGATGCCTGGATCAATGCCCTGCCGAAGAAAATAGCAGAGCCTGAAGGCCTCACCATCATAAAAAAGAATGGCTGTAATGGTTGTCATTCCATCGATGGCACCAAACTGGTAAGCACTTCGTTCAAGGGCATTTACGGGAAGGAAAGTATTGTAGTGACCGACGGGAAAGAACATTCTGTGACCGTGGATGATGCCTATATTAAGACAAGTATTTACGAGCCCGACAAGGATATTGTAAAAGGTCTTCCAAAAGGAGTGATGAAATCGTACAAAGGCATTATCAGTGATAATGATTTAGCGAAGATCATCGATTACTTCAAGTCCATCAAATAGCTTTCAAACGATCCCACGCTTGTCATTCAGATATTACCTGCAACTTATCCGCCCCGGAGTGACTATCGCAGTCACTGCTTCAGCAATTGCATCGGCCGTAATCTGTTCAGGAGGATTCCCCCTTAGCATCCTCTGGCCAATAACCGGTATTTTCCTGCTGGCGGCAGGAGCTTCGGCCCTGAACCAATACCAGGAATGGGAATCTGATGAGAAAATGGCCAGGACAAAGGTACGGCCTATCCCTTCAAGGCATCTTACCATCTCCGACGGACTAAGAACTGCCAACATCTTCCTTCTCTCCGGTTTTATTGTTCTGATAATGGAAGGGAACCTTCTTTTATTCTGCCTGGGGCTGTTTAATGTATTATGGTACAATGTGGTCTATACCCTTTTAAAACGGGAAACAGCTTTTGCAGTGATCCCCGGGGCTCTTACCGGAGTTATTCCTGTGCTTATGGGCTGGGTGGCCGCAGGAGGTAAACCGGGCGACCCTGTTCTGGTGTTCCTTGCAGTTTTCATTTTCATCTGGCAGATGCCCCATTTCTGGCTTATCATGATGAAGTACAAGGAAGAATATAAAAAAGCCGGATTCCATGTCCTTTCCGATATATTTTCCCCCATCCTGATGAAGCTGACCATAATTGCCTGGCTTATTGCAGCTTCAGCCATTACAGTTTATTTTTCATGGTTCAGCATTGTTAAATTTGTCGATCTGAGATACCTGCTTGCAGGCTTTAACCTTCTTATTGTCCTGTACATCGGCTACCAGCTTTTCATATCACCAAAGATCAGTTACCGTCTCATTTTCCTGGCAGGAAATCTCTATATTTTTGTTGTTTTTGCTTTCCTTATCATAGAAAAGTTATAATTTTTTTCATTTTCCTGTCACTTTTTGGCAGAAGGCGGATTAAGCTAATAAAAAGCTTATGACACAGACAAAGATCTGGGTGCATGCCGTATGGGGTGCAAGAGGGCGGCATACCCTGTTTTCAAACGGATCGCGCCAGGAGTTTCTGGATCATCTCCAGTCCGTTGCGCTGCAAAAGAACATTGAGCTCGGTACCATCAACTGCTGGGTCGACCATATTCATTGTCTTGTTCGTCTCAGGAGCGAACAAAGCCTGGAACAGGTAATAAAAGAACTGCGAACTGAAGCCAGTAAATGGATCAATGCAAAATCGCTGACACTAAAACGATTTTGCTGGGATAAGGAATACTTTGCCGCATCGGTAAGCGAAGGAAACCTTCAGGGAGCAAAAAACTATATACTCAGCCAGGAGCGGCAGCATGCCAACCGCACTTACAAAGACGAAGTTGCTGCATATTTTTCTCTTGACTTTCCCGCAAAAAACCAGTAGGTTTGTAGAAAATAAAGGTTAATGACAGACTTATACGAACGTTACAAGCTGTTTTTTGTGATACTTTTCATCGCAATAACCGGCTTCCTGGTTTGGTATTTCTCACAGATCGTTATTTTCATAATTGTGGCGATGGTGATCTCGATTGTTGGCGCACCACTGGTAGATCTTTTAGACAGAATTAAAATCGGGAAGGTCAGGTTTCCCCATGGCTTGAGTGTGGCTGTCACCCTGATATTGATGATTATCGTTGTATTCGGCTTGTTCTCTTTTTTCATTCCCCTGGTATTAAGGGAAGCCTCGATGATCAGCCAGATCAATACCCAAAAGCTGGTAGAACACTTTCAATCCCAAATCAACTGGCTGCAAACCACCATGCTTCAATATGGGATAATTCAAAAGGGTGCGACCATCGAATCTTCATTGAAAGCCATGGTGCTTAAGCTGATCGATTTTAACGTCTTTTCGAATGTACTTTCCTCGATAATATCATTTACAGGCTCATTTTTTTTCAACCTGTTTTCAATATTGTTCCTTTCCTTTTTCTTTCTTTACGATGTTACAATGATGCCGAAACTTTTGCTAAGCATCATTCCTGAAAAGTATTCGGAACAGGCCAGGAATGTAATGCTGAGGAGTAAAAACCTTTTATCAAGATATTTTATTGGTTTAATCATTCAGATAATGGCCAATATTTTAACATATTCCCTGGGCCTGCTGATCGTCGGGGTTAACGGGGCTCTTGTCATCGGATTTTTTGCCGGTATCCTTGTGATCATTCCTTACATTGGAGGGATAATCGCAATCGTCACAGGTTTGTTGTTAGGTTTGACAGGGCTGGTCAGTGTTGGCATGTATGATCAGTTATTGCCGATGTCATTTAAAATCATTGCCGCTATGCTGGCGGCCCAGTTGATTGACAATAACATTTTCCAACCCTTTATTCAGGGGAAAAGTGTAAAAGCCCACCCTGTTGAAATTTTCATTGTTGTAATTGCCGCTGCCAGTTTCGGGGGTATTCCCGGCATGATAGTTGCTGTTCCTGCCTATGGCTTCCTTAAAATTGTTGCCGCAGAATTCCACAGCAGCTTTCACCTTAAAAAAAGTAACACAGTAGATTCATAAAAACTCAAACTATGGCTGGTAAGTCAAACATACTCATCGTCGCGATAGCAGGGCTTGCAGTTGGAATAGGCATTGGCATGCTTATTGCGCCGGAAAAAGGATCAAAAACAAGAAAAAAGATCAGGGATAAAATTCTTGATATTGCCGACAAACTGGAAGAAGGTTTTCCAACCAGCTTCGAGGAGTTAAAGTCGGTTCTGACTTCCGATAAGGAACGTGAAAAAAACCAGGGCCAGGAAACTGGTCCAGTATCCTGAAAAACTTCAGGAAAAGAAGTAAAAAATTTAAAGTAATTTACAATGGAACCAAACCGCATATCCGACAATTTCTCATCATTGACAGAAAATATGAAGGATTACATCAACCTGAGGATTGATTATGTTAAACTTCTGTTGACGGAGAAGATTGCCAGACTGGCATCCTTTTTCCTTCTCTCTGTGATCTTTTTCATCCTGGGCATGTTCCTGGTATTATTCATTTCCTTTGCCTTTGTATTTTGGTATGGGGAAGAAGTCGGGCCAACATATGTGGGAGCTTTGATCATAGTCGCCTTTTATATCATCCTCGGCCTTTCGATTTTCGGTTTGAGGAATAAGCTCTTCATCAATCCGTTGGTAAAACGTCTTGCAAAAATCATTATGGAGGAAGAAGATGAGAACCAGTGATCCCTATAAAATCAGAATAAGTCATATCAACTCCCTGGCTGACCTCCAGCGAGAAAAGGAAAAGCTGCAACTTGAGATTGTACGGAGGGAAGAAGGTATTAAATACAATTATCAAAACCTTGTTCACCTTCTTTCATTCCGCAACCTTTTAGGCTCCCTGATTGATGATGTAAGTACCACCACAACTGTGGCTGGGAAACTCTTTTCTTTTGGCAAGGAATTCCTGGCAAAACGAAAAAAGAAAAAGAAAGCAAAGCAGGGGATCACCCCTGAGGAGAAGACGGAATAAAAACCATTTCGCCTTGAAACTCTTCACTTTCCCGAGAATCATCAATTATTTTAAACTTCTTTACGGATATCTTATATCCCGTTTATTGAGGCGGACCTTGCATTATGGGATGCCGGCTGCTGTTTCCATCGAACCCACAAACCGCTGTAACCTGCATTGTCACGAATGTCCAGGCGGGATGAAGAAGCTCAGCAGGGATGCGGGGTTTATGAACCTCGACCAGTTCCGCTCAATAATTGACCAGCTTTCGCCCGAACTTGCATGGATTACCTTGTATTTTCAGGGGGAACCTTTCATGAACCCGGGCTTCTTTGATTTTATTTCGTATGCAAAAAGCAGGAATATTTTTGTAAGTTCATCCACTAACGGGCATTTCCTGGATAAGGATAGTGCAAAAGCCACTGTAGAATCGGGCTTAAACCGCCTCATCATCTCGGTCGACGGCATCGATCAGCAAGCTTATGAAGCATACCGTGTTGGGGGTTCGCTTTTAAAAGTGATTGAAGGAATTAAAACTCTCGCCGATGAAAAAAAGTCAGCAGGCAGAAGTACTCCGGAAATAATCATTCAATTCCTTGTACTTAAATCGAACCAGCATCAGATAAAAGATATCCGCAGAAAAGGCATTGAATGGGGAGGCGATAAGGTGGGGATCAAAACTGCCCAGTTTACTGATTTCAGCCATGGCAACCCCTTAATGCCATCCACAGAAAAATATTCAAGATACAGGATACAGGATGCAGGATGGAAGATAAAAAATATTTTACCAAATCATTGTTTCAGGATGTGGGCTGGTTGTGTGATCACCTGGGATGGTAAGATTGTCCCTTGTTGTTTTGATAAAGATGCACAACACCCGTTCGGGGAAATCAAAACAAGAAGTTTCAGGGAAACCTGGAACAGCAGTGAATACAAGGATTTCCGGCAAAGGATTTTAAACGGGAGAGAAAAGATCGACATCTGCAAAAACTGTACGGAAGGAATGGGCCTGAGCAGGTGGTTTTAGTATAGTACTTACTTTTTATATTTGCATACGGGTTCCTTTAAACCGATGGGCGGAATTTTTAACTTATGGCAAAGATACTTGAAGCTTGTGTCAATTCAGCAATTTCGGCAGTCGCTGCGCAGGATGGGGGCGCCGACCGTATCGAACTATGCGAGAACATGATGGAAGGGGGCTGTACGCCCAGTGCCGGCACAATCGGATTTGCCAGAAAAGTGCTGCAGATACCTGTCATGGTTATGATCCGTCCCAGGGGCGCTGATTTTCTCTATACCCATAATGAATTTGAGATAATGAAAAACGACATCTGTACAGCCCGGGATCTTGGTGCCGACGGCGTTGTTTTTGGGATCCTTACTCCTGATGGTACTGTAGATTTAAAGCGGATGGAAGATCTTGTAAAGCTAGCAGGACCGATGCAGGTGACCTGCCACAGGGCTTTCGACATGACAGCTGATCCCTTTAAGGCTCTGGACGATCTCATTGGACTCGGGATTGACAGGGTTCTAACATCAGGACAAAGCGATAGTGCACTGTCAGGGGCTTCCCTTATCAGGAAACTTATTAATTATGCAAAAAACCGGATTATCATCATGCCGGGCCATGGGATCAAAGAGCACAATCTGAGTGAAGCTATTCATCTGACAGGGGCTTCGGAGTTTCACATGTACCTCCCCAAACAAGTCAGGAGCGCAATGAACTTCATCAGGGAGGACGTGAAGATGGGAAAACCCGGTTTGTCGGAATACCGGTATGAGCTTATCGATGAGGAAAGGATCAGAAGAGCGAAAGAAATAATGAATAGCTGAAATTATCATGATCATAACACCATAACGATCATCACGAAAGTAATGACTGATCTTCTCCGGATTGCAAATGAGTTTAACATAGAGGGAAAACCCTCCGGCTTTGTCAGCATAGATTCCGGTCATATTAATGATTCTTACCGGATCAGGATTTCCCCCGAAGGATCTCAGGAGTATATGCTGCAAAAGATCAACCATCACGTCTTTACAGATGTTCCGGGGCTTACTGATAACATTCTGAAGGTCACAAAACATATATCGGAAAATATACGGACTCTGGATGCCGGCATCTCATTTGTTGAACTCTTTCTGATCCCAACCAGGAACAATAGTTTCGTTCATCATGACGGGGACGGGAATTTCTGGAGGATGTTCAATTTCATTGATGACAGCAGGAGTTTCGACCAGGTTCCCGGCCCTGAACTTGCCTTTGAAGGGGGCAGAGCTTTTGGATTGTTCCTTAAACTGACTAAGGGAATGGATGCGTCAGGCCTGGCTGAGACGTTAAAAGACTTTCACAATATCGAAACCCGGCTTGAAGCGTTTCGCAGTATATGTGCCGAAAACCCCTGCAAGAGGGTTGCTAAGGCAGGTTGTGAAATCAGATTCATTGAAGAACGTGCGGAAGAGATGCACTCTATTCTCAGGCTTGGCCGGTCGGGGCAGATCCCTTTAAGGGTTACTCACAATGACACAAAGTTTAACAATATTCTTTTTAACAGCCAGAATAAGGCAATTTGTATTGTCGACCTTGACACTGTTATGCCCGGCTACAGTCTCTATGATTTCGGCGACGCAATCCGCACCGGTGCTAATGCCGGGGCTGAGGACGAAGCAGATCTTCAGAAAGTTTTTATTGACCTGGATCTTTTCAGCGCATATAGCAAGGGGTTCCTTGAGTATGCTGGCGAAATCCTCACTCTCGCTGAGAAGGAACATCTTGCCTTTTCGGCCCGGTTTATGACTTTTATAATCGGTTTGAGATTTCTTACC
>JAPLDN010000181.1 GCA_026391755.1 Bacteroidota bacterium | reverse complement strand
CTGTTTAAAACCATGGTTCAACGGACAAACAAGGAGATCCTTTCTTTCCTGATAAAAGCCGATGTTCCTATCCAGGTTGAAAATGTCAAGGAAGCACAGCTCCCAAAAAAGACAGACAGCGGCCGGTACAAGGAAGAACGTTCTGATCTTCTTTCGCAGGCTAATACAGACACACAGGAGAAGTCGCGTCCCCAGCCTGTTAAAGTTGAAAAGAAAGTTGGACGGAACGACCCCTGTCCATGCGGAAGCGGGAAGAAATTTAAAAATTGTCACGGGCTTGGGTAGAATTAATTAGTCGGCAGTCGGCAGTCGTCAATTGAAAGCCACTATTCACCTTCACTAGTCACTATTTACTTAATAAAAAAGGGTATGAAACTAAAACGAATTCTTCTGAAACTCTCCGGAGAGGCCCTCGAAGGGAAACAGGGCTATGGAATTGATCCTGACCGCCTGCTCGATTATGCAGAAGAAATCAAGTCTGCCTCTTCCCAGGGTTTGCAGATTGCCATCGTCATTGGAGGAGGCAATATTTTCAGTGGACTCCAGGGAACCCGCTACGGTGTTGACCGCGTGCAGGGAGACTATATGGGAATGCTGGCTACCGTTATCAACAGTATGGCCTTGCAGGATGCCCTGGAAAAGATAGGGGTGAAAGTGAAACACCTGGGCGGTATTGCCATTGATCCCATTTGCGGGAGGATGAGCCGGAAACAAGCGATCTGCTACCTTGAAGAAGGATATGTTGTTATTATCAGCGGCGGCACAGGAAACCCTTACTTCACTACCGACACGGCCTCCGCTTTAAGAGCTGTGGAGATCAAGGCCGATGCCATACTCAAAGGGACCAGGGTCGACGGGGTTTACACGGCAGATCCTGAAAAAGATAAAAAGGCAAAAAAGTACGATACCCTGAGCTTTGATGAAGCATATCAAAAGAACCTGAAAATCATGGACCTGACTGCATTTACTCTTTGCAAGGAAAATGATTTGCCTATCATCGTATTCAATATGAACAAGAAAGGCAACCTGCTCAGGCTCGTCCAGGGAAAGAAAACCGGAACCGTTGTTCAAAAGTGATAATTTTAAGTCGAATTCAACAAATCTGAACCATGAACGAGGAGATAGAGTTCACGATAGAAGAAGCTAAGGAAGGAATGCAGAATGCCTTACATCATCTTGAGAAGGAAATTCAGAAACTTCGTGCAGGCAAAGCCAGCCCGCAAATGCTCGACGGGGTTAAAATTGATTACTACGGTGTGATGACGTCTATTGACCAGACGGCTAACATCAGCTCCCCCGATGCCCGCCAGATCATTGTTCAGCCCTGGGACAAAAGCGTCCTTGGCCTGATCGAAAAAGCAATACAGGCTGCCAATCTCGGATTCAACCCTAAAAACGAAGGTGAGATCCTGAGGATTGTTGTACCGCCGCTTACAGAGGAACGCCGTCGTGACCTTGTGAAAAAAGCCAAAGCTGAGGCCGAGAATGCCAAGATCAGCATCCGCAGCATCCGCA
>JAPLDN010000380.1 GCA_026391755.1 Bacteroidota bacterium | reverse complement strand
GCTGTAAGTGGTGACCCTCAGGTTATGGTTCATCCAGGTTTGTGTCCCGATCGGCAGGGTATTGCTGAAATTATTCAGGTTGAGAATGGTCTGTACAAAACCCGTATGCACTTCGTCGTCATCGGAGCCTCCTGCAAAGTTGACCATGATTACCCCTACATTCTGATAATTTTTCGATTGCAGGTAAGTGTCGATGGCCGGCGTGATTTCGGAGCTGATATGCTCCAGGGTTTGAGAAGCCTGCCGCTCAGCGCTGGTGAAATTGATATACAAACAACGGTAAGGATAGGGCTCTCCATGCGCTTTTTCTATACAGGACTCGATCTCGGAGATCTTTGTGCTGGTTTCCACAGTACCCAGGGAATAATGATCCTGCACATAGTAATAAAAGTTGTTGTCGGACATGTACATATTCCCCGTGCTGTTGTCCTGCCAGATCAGGGGTGAGCCCATGGGGTATCCGTGGGTGCCTTCAAGCTGCCTCATTATCACGATCTTCCCCCTCACTTCACCCAGTTGGGGGATGTGGTTTTCAAGCCAGAAGTGGCTGAGGTAAGGATAGAGGTAGCCGCACCAGATCCCGTTGGCAAAGGCATCGTCACCCCTCGAGGAATGTTCCTGCTTGATCATGAACACTACCGTTTCCGTAGGATGGGCGTTCAGGAAACCGATGGCCTGGGTTATCAGGTCGGTGAAATTCTTGTGAAGATAATAATCCCAGTGATATACTGTCATCGTCCCATCATCATCGCTCAGCCGCACGTCGAACCACCTAACCCCCAGCAGCATCTGGTTTGAAAGCCGGAAATCCTGGGCAATGACATTAGCCCATGCGGCTCCCTGTTCGGAGGTGTGGAGATCTGCACCACAATCATGGGTTCCCGGGATGGAGAGTTCCGAAATGTACCTGCTGTCGTCGATCCCTGCCATCCAATCGGGATTCGTATACGGAAGCGGCCTGTCGGCGTCGTTGGGATGCGCCCCCAAACCATCATCGGTTGGCGAACTTTTCTTACATGAGATCAGGGATAGTCCCGAAGCAAGTGCAAGTGCCATGAATACCTTCAGAATCCTGCTTTTCATAATCTTATGTGTTTTTTGTTGTCTGCGGATGTCATTGTAAACCTCCGGTACGGGCCAGTTTCCTGATCCTCTCCTCGAACTCCCTCTTGCCTGATCCCTTGTAAAGCAGCTCCTGCCCGTAATGAGGGGAGTTCAGTTCGTCACGGTCCATGGTCAGAATAATGGTCCCGGGAGGGGGCTGAAGCTGCTTCTTCCCTCCTGCCTTTTCCATGCAGAACTGGAGAAGGTCCTCATCAGCCAGCAGAATGTCGAGGGAGGGATCGTTTGCAAACTGCAGGCAGAAGCTGTCGATGGGCATGATAATCACTCTGAAGCAGTCCACCTGTTCAAGCATGGTCTTCAGTCCCTGGCAAAAAGTCGGGTTCCCGTCGGCAAGAGCGATCCTGATCATAAGATGCAAATTGAACCAGGATGTGAAATTACTGCGGATGACATCCGCAGTAATCAGTAGAATCAATGAAAGAAAAAAGGGGATTACCTGAAATCAGCTAAGGGAAAACCCTGACTGAACAATCATTTGTGATATGCGAGGCCCCGGTTTGCAGGCCGTCTCAGCTGATAGAATAGTACTGGTTTCTGACGGCCCAGGCAATGAGCCCGGCTACGTTTCGGACACCGGCTTTGAGAAAGAGATTGCACCTGTGGGTCTCCACCGTTTTGGTTGAGATATGCAGCCTCTCCGAGATTTCCTGGGAGGTAAGTCCCTGGCAGATCAGCACCATGATCTCCATTTCGCGGGTGGTCAGTTCCTCTTCACCCGTCGTCTTGCCGTTATACCTGAAGGCAAGCTGCTGCAGGATCTCCTGGCTAAAAAAGCTCCCTCCCCTGTGTACAGTGAGTATGGACTGCTCCAGTTCGAACTTGTTGGCTTTCTTGAGAATAAAGCCTTTGACCCCCGCCTGTATCATTTGGGTGTAATGGCCTGTATCGGAAAACATGGTAAGGGCGATCACCTTAAGTCCGGGTTTCACCTCCAGTGCCTTTTCGGTGGTGAGGGCTCCGCTGAGAGCAGGCATTTCAATATCCATGAGAGCTACGTCTACTTCAGTCCCTGCAAGTGCCTCAACGAAGCGGTTGCCGTCGGAAGTATTGAATACCACTTCAAAGCCATCAATCTGGCTTAATACAAGGATGATTCCCTCCCTGAAGAGATCGTGGTCGTCGATAATCGCTATCCTGATCTTCTCCATGATCAATCGGGTATGGTTATATTGACTAGAATTCCTGCATCGGGTGAGCTTTCCATCGAGAGCCTCCCTCCTGAGGACTCCACCCTGTTCCTGATGTTGTTGAGCCCCATGCCAGACTTTTTCACCGAAACCGTATCAAAACCCTTCCCATTATCGGCATACAGGATAAGCAACTGGTTCCCCGAATGCCTGATGTCGAGGCTGATCCTGCTGGCTTCCGCATGTTTCATGGTGTTATTGAGCAGCTCGGTGATGCAGCGGTAAACGGTGAGTTCGGTTTCAGGTGATAGCCCCTGTTCTAGTTTGGAGTTGAAGACGACTTCGTATTTCCCGTTGGCGGTGAGCGGGGCCATAAGGTTGTTGAGGGCTGTCATCAGGCCGTGTTTTTCGAGGACGTGCGGACTAATATTGTGGGAGATCCTCGACACCTCGTCTATGGCCTCGGAGATTACCGTTTGCAGCCTTTCACGGATAGCATCCTTGCTTTCGGGTTTCGCGTCGAGGAAATATGGTTGTATTCGTTCTTTTTCTGTTCCTCCCTGATCCTCTGCTCCTTGACGAAGAGATCGAAGCGGGCCGACTGCTCTACGATCTGGTTGTTTATCCTGTCACCGTAGAACTCGGTCTGAAGGTTGAGGCAGAGGGAAAGGAACCCTGCCGCTTCCCTGTAATCCCCGGTAGCCGTATAAATATTGGCATACTGGTAACAGATCCTCATATAGAGGTTGCGGTTTTCCCATAAAGGCGACAGTCCTGTGGCTTCCTGAAGTGCACTGAGAGCCTGCCTGTACTGCTTTTGCCCAAGGTAAATATTGCTCTGGAGAATGAGTGCGTTCATCGCCTGGAACGGCATCCCGCAGGAGAGGAAGTTGGAAACCGCCTGCTGCGAGAGTTCAAGGGCGCTGAGGTACTCTTTCCGAAGGAGATACTGAAGGCTCAGTTCATTCTGGGCTGCTGCGAGGCTGGGTTTATCTCCTGTTTTTTCCGAGAGCTCCATGCAGAGACGGGAGTACTTTATCACTGAATCCCTGTAGCTTTCCGCAGGTTTTGCCCATTCGTTGTAAAGGGCTGCAAGCCGATTGTAGGCATAGGCCGCATTCCTTTCGGTGAGGGCCGACTGCCTTTCGAGCAGGTTTTCTATCAGGGTGACCCCTTTATGGTATTCCTGTTTCTGACGGTAGGCTTCGCAGAGTTCTATCCTTGCATGATCAGCATCCCCCGAGTTTACAGGCAGTATCTCCAGGGCTTTCATCAGCAGGGGAATCGCCATATCCGGCATGGAGCGTTCGAGATACTTCCTGGCGTATAATTGCAGGGAATCAGGGAGAATGAGATGGCCGGGTGAGGCTAAAGCAGTTTTCCCCTGATCCGCTGGGCTTGTTGCCGAGGTCTTGTTTATCTTCATTTGCAGGAACCCCAGCCTTGCCCTCTGGATGTCGGATAGAGGTTCGCCACCTTTTGTAAGTGTTTCCAGGTATTTCTGCGAAGCCACCGCATCGGCAGGAAGGCATCCCATGGCTTTGTCATAAAGGGAATCGAACTGCGACCGCGAAAGGTGGTTCTGGCTATGCAGAGTGGATGACATCAGGATAAGGGCTATTAACGCCGCCGCTGTCTTCCGGGTCCTGCTCAGCATAAACATGTTTAAAACTTGAATGTGATAAAGGTACGAAGTAATTTTATAAATCCGGTTCACATGACCGCACCGGAATAATTGGTACATTTATATGCGGGTTTATCACAGTTAAAAATTATAAATAACATGCCCTATCGGCACTACAGCAAAAACTAAATAAAAACGACACAATGAAAACAAGAATCAAAACAATTTGCCTGCTGGCAACCATTTCGTTCCTTATTATTACAGGATGTCAGAAGGAGGGTCCCCAGGGACCTGCAGGGGTCAACGGACTAAATGCCACAGTCTATTATTCAGAATGGTTCTCTCCCACCGCCTGGTCGGGTGGTACTGGAGACTGGTATTTCGCAGCCAGCGCTCCTGACCTGACCCAGGATATTGTCGAGGGAGGGGTGGTGCTCGCCTATGCCTGGCTCGACGGTGATTTATACGAAAGTTCCTCTATGCGTCCATTACCTGCTTATGCCGTAGGTGCAAACTGGGGCTACCTGATACACGAGTATGGGAGCATTGAATTCACCACCGATATGATCGGGACTCCGGCCACTATGACTAACAAGTTCAGGTTCATTGCCATCCCAGGTACCATCCCGGCATCAAAATCAGGGATTCCGGGGAACAGGAGCACAAAGGAGCTGAGGAGCATGTCTTACAAGCAGGTCTGCAAACTTTACAATATTCCAGAATAGAGACCCGGGAAGATTATTTCCAGGGACCCGGGATGCAGGAGGCAGAATGCTGGGAATCATCCAAAGCTCTTGACTTTCCTATTTATATATCTTATATTTGTCTGATATACAATCCCAATGAGAAATCGTATCCTCCTTTGGTTCACTGCAGCAATAGTTCTCGCTGCAGCCGGGATTTGGTTTGCCCTTAAACCAACCCAAAAGACAAATAATCAAACCATTGCAAAAGTCAAACCAGAGAAAGAAAAACTGCCTCCATCCCTGATGCTTCCCATGATGGCCGAGCGTCAGCTGAACATGCTCCGTGATCCGCAAACAGGGAAAATACCATCA
>JAPLDN010000206.1 GCA_026391755.1 Bacteroidota bacterium | reverse complement strand
CATAGCCTGTGTCGCGGTTCAGGAAGAAGACTGAATGAAGTCCGCTGTTGGTGCCCGTTTGCAGGGTAGTCCAGCTCAGACCTGCATTGGAAGTTTTCAGGACGGTTCCGTTGGCTCCCGCAGCGTAACCTGTGCTACCGTCAGCAAAATACACCGAATACAATGTGTCGGAAGTAAGCGGGACCGAAGCCGCCCAGTCTGCACCACCGTCGACCGTCCTCAGGATAACTCCGTTATTACCCGCGGCAACGGCAATATAAGAATTGATGCAAAATACCGAATTAAGTTGTGTGCCGGTCCCTGAAACCCCGCTGATCCAGGTATGACCTGCGTCGGATGAATGGATTATTGTCCCCGCCTGGCCAACTGCTATCCCGTGAAGAGTATCGGGAAAGGATATGGAGTACAATATTTTCGACGTGCCGTCACTCACGGTATTCCAACTTGCCCCTGAGTCGGATGTCTTTAACATAGTCCCGGAACTGCCCACAATGATGCCGGAATCTGCTGCAGTGAAAACAACCGAATAAAGCGAATGAGGGATGCCCCCTGCGATTGTATCCCAGTGAGTGCCCCCGTCGGTTGTTTTCATGATAATTGCCGAAACGCTTGCATCATAACCATCTGAACATACATAACCAGTGGATGATGAAACAAAGGTGATCCCGTAAAAAATGTTATAACCAATTTGCCTGAGTATAGTCCAGCTTGCACCGCTGTCGGTTGTTTTCAAGACAGTCCCGAGATTTCCCGCCGCATATCCTGTGCCGGCAGATGTGAAACACAAAGAGTGCAGGTCAGAAAAATCCGGATTTGCGGCATGGGACCAGGTCAGTCCGGCATCGGTTGTTCTGAATATCGTTCCTGCTTCCCCAACTACGCACCCCACCTGGGGGGTTGAAAAAGAAACCGACAATAACGAGCTGGAAGTTCCCAGCGGGTCAATAATGTAATTCCAGGTTGTTCCGCCATCGGTTGTTGTCAGTATCACTCCCGCTGGTTCCGTCCCGTGAAACCAGTAGTTTTCAATATAACCACAGGCATAGCCGTGATTAGTATCTGTGAAAAAGACGGAATAAAGACAGGTGACTGCAGAGTTAAAATATTTCGCCCAATGTGCCCCTCCATTGGTTGTTTTCAGGATCAGCCCGCCCGATCCGGCAGCATAACCTGTATCGGCATTGAGAAAATAGACGCAGTCCAGGTTCTGCGCAGTTCCGGAATTCTGCCTGGACCATGTAGCTCCGTCATCCGCAGACTTGATAATTGTACCTTCCATTCCTGCAGCATAACAGGTGTGAGACCCTGCATTGCATATAGAGAATAGATGTTTGGTGGGGATCCCTGGATTCAACCAGCTCCAGTTCTGGGCGTTCAGTGCGGGAGATAATAACAGGGCCAGAAAAAAAACAACTATGTTTTTCATGGCTGAAGGAATTGGGATATGCAAATATAATGAATAGAGTAGAAACGAAGCATTTTGCATAAGCGGCATTTTTTGAGTGAAGCATTTCACACAAGCCGCATCAGGTGAACGAAGAGAACCGTAGCGGCGGTGTGAAGATGCAAACGAAAGCCGCGTTATAGAGATATCAATTTGGTATCCCTATCAGGTTCACAAGGTGGGGCTCGTAAATGATCATCAGCACTATATCGGGCTTCACATCATCAACAATGTTCTCGTTGGTCCCGTAAAACCCGGTATCATAGATATACACCGTTTTGCTGGTACCCTCATCGAAAAAGGGCATGATGGAATATACAAAGGAATCGGATATGACCATGAGCCTTGGCTTGCTGGCATCGCCTGTATACCTTACATATTCACCGGGGAATACCGAATTGGGATGCTTGGGGTAGTTGTGCAGTTTCCCGGTTTTGGTGATTGAGTTTTTGACATTGATCACTACATCCTCGTCGGAAATATAGTTGGTAAGGTTCATGACCTCGACCAGGTTTTTCCCTTTGATCACAGGGTAACTCATGGTAAAATCCGGTTCTGCCAGGGGTTTCATGGAGGGGAAATCCCTGCACATACGTTTCATCACTTCAAGGTAGCCGAAGTAAGCGCCCCAGGAATTCCAGTGAGTGTCGGTTTTATAATACAGGGGTTTGCCCCTCTTTTTTGCTTCCAGTAAGGGCTGTTTAAGATCGATATAGGGGATGCTTGTATCCTGCTTCATTTTCGCCATGATCTTATCAGTGACGGTACCTGTGGGGCAACGGTAAAACCTTGAAGGCAGGAATTCGGGGTAAAGCTCCTGTTTTGCAGGGGGCGAAATGAAATAGAATTTGATTCCTTTTCTCCTGAAGAATTCAGCGCGCTTGTGCATTTCGCTCACCACCGCTGCAACCTGCGCGCTGTCGATCATGAAATCACCCTGGTAGAGCGGCCTTTCAACTTCAAAGAACAGCCAGTTGTTCTTTCCAATGTTGACTTTATTCGGATAAGGCGATTTGCGCAATATCCTGTAATTGATTACGCCTGCATTGAAATCGTTAAGGTTTAAGCGGTAGGGGAAATGGTCGTTGTAGAAATCCTCGAAAGCCCTGGGGTAAGGATCGGCGCGGTTTATATCCCAGAAAGGTTTGCGGGCCAGGTAACGGTTCTCGTATATGCTGATCTCCGGGGGTGTATAATAATGGAAGATGTCGTTCATGAAAACGTAGGTCATCAACCCAAAAAACACCAGCGAAAGCACAATGGAATATATGTAGAGGGTACGTTTCATCTCAGAACTGGAAATAAATGAATGAATTGTTTGTACCCGCAAGTATGAACAGGGTGGAGATTGCCATGATGAACAGTATAAGCAGGATCACCGAGATCTCGAAGAAATGAACGCTCAGGCCTCTAATTGCTTTTGCCTGAAGATCGCGGGCTCTCACTGAGAAGCCCAGGACTCTTTCAAACAATGAGGTTGATCCTGCCAGGGCGATCGCGAAAGCCGCAATAAACCCTGGATTGATGAACTCCATGAAAATACCCCAATTGGCCTGGGCTGCATGGATGCCGAACATGATCCCTATGTAATGCATTGCATAGCCCAGATTTGCCGACCTGAAAACGACCCAGGAAATACTGATAAATAACAGCAGGTATGCATGCTGTACCAGTTTGATCCTGTGCTTCAGGAATTTTCTCAGCCCGAGTTGTTCAAGGATCAGGAAAAGCCCGTGCAGCATGCCCCAGACGATGAAGCCCCAGGCTGCCCCGTGCCAGAATCCGCAAACGGTAAAGGTTACAGCGGTAGCAAAGATATAGATGATGTAGTCGGCCCTTATCCCCATGTACTTGTATTCTTTGAGTTTCCGGGAAGTGGAGTAGGCCAGGGGCAGGTAGAGGTAGTCGCGGAGCCAGTTCGACAACGACATATGCCAGCGCTGCCAGAACTCTTTCACATTTTTTGAACGGTATGGGAAATTGAAATTCTCAATGAAATTAAAACCGAACATGCGGCCAATGCCGATGGCCATATCGGTATACCCCGAAAAATCATAATAGATCTGGAGGGTGTAAGCCAGGGCGCCAAGCCAGGCAACAGCCATACCGAGGTTAGCCGGGGGCCTGTGGAAGATCTCATCCACAGCAATCCCAAGGGTATTTGCGATAAGTACCTTCTTGCCAAGACCGAGGACAAAGCGTTTGATCCCTGAAGCCATCAGCTCAAAGCTGTATTCCCTTGATTTCAGCTGGGGTTCGAGGTTACGGTACCTGTCGATAGGCCCGGCGATAACCTGGGGGAATATTGAAATGAACAACGCCAGGTCGATGTAGTTTTTCTGAACCTGGCATTCGTTGCGGTGAACGCTCATCAGGTAGGTGATGGCCTTGAACGAATAAAAGGATATCCCGAGGGGCAGGATGAAATGCGCTACCGTCAGCGGTTTGATCCCGAACACCGAAGTGAGCACATTCAGGGTTTCGGTGAAGAAGCCTGTGTATTTGAATAAAATGAGAGGGAAGAGGTTCAGCACAATTCCCGTTACCAGGATGATCTTCCGTTTACGCTTATCGCTTGTTCGGCCAAGCAAAATACCGGCAGTATAATTGATAAGGGTGGATAATACCAGCAGAAAGGAATAAGAAACTCCGCCCCAGGCAAAAAAGATAAAACTTGAGAGCAGGAGGATAAGATTTTTATACCGTTCATTCGTAAGGTAATAAACGAGCAGGCTCAGGGGTAGGAAGAGGTAAATGAATATGAGCGAATTAAAGAGCATCTGTCGTTTTCTTATCGTTTAAAGGTGAATGATGTTTTTAATATTGGGTTCGCTGACCTCGAGTATGACGATACCCGGTTTTTCTTTCTGGATTATTTCCCAGTTGAGGTCATACATCCAGGCATCGAAAATATATACTGTTTTTTTAAAATTCTGGTCCAGGTAAGGCATCATGGGTTCTATCTGCGGATCGCGGATTACCAGGGCTTCAGGCAGGCTGCTGTCGGGCACAACGCTCACTTTCTCAAATTCAGCCGGGAGCTCGAACCAGGGCGGGGGGGCATGGCCTGCTTTTTTTCCTGCCAATGCCCGGGCATTTTTTATCACAGGCCTGTACCTTATTTCGCTCACTTCTTTTTGTATACCCAGCTGGGCGGCAAGCATCCCTCCCGGGGTTTTAAACTCTTCGAAAGAAACATCTTTTTCTTCCACAGGTTTGACGGCAGGGAAATCCTTACGGATCCTTGAAATTATTTGTGTATAAGCTTTAAAAGCGCCCAACGAGTTCCATGATTTATCGGTACGGGTAAACAAACTGCCTTTTGGCTTTGCATCGATAAGAGCCTGGTTCAGTTCGATAAACGGGATAAGGGTATCGTGTTTCAGTAAAGCAATAAGTTTCTGTGTTTGGGTTGTATCCTTATAATGATAATAATATGAAGGAAGGAATTCGGGGAAGATCACCGATTTCATGGGAACTATGAACACATAGAACCTGATGCCCTGGGCCCGGGGGGCTGTATTCCTGATCTCTTCGGATGTGAGTTTAGGCTTAGTGCTGCCGATGAGGTTGCCCAGGATAAACGGGAGCAGCAGCCAGGCCATAAATGAAACGGCAAACAGCATGGGGTATATTTTCCTGTTTTGTTTCATCAGAACCTGAAATGGTTTAAGGATACAGAAGGTTGTGAAAGGACCGTCATTCCTGAATAAACGAGTGCCAGTATCACCAACAGGAGGGTAATGATCGTATATGCATGGAAAGCAGGTGTTCCTGAATCGTTACCTGCATAGCGGCACATTATTTTCTGCCTGGCCAGGTCAAAGATCCTTGTACAGCCTGCAATTGCAAGGATTAAACTGAGCAAATATTCCCTGTTGAAATATCCCAGGACCCTGCCGGTTTCAAATCCGGCACCTTCAATTCCGAACATGACTTTATAATATTGTATTACATTATGAAGATCTGGCAGGCGAAAAACCACCCAGGCCATCAGGATGAAAAACAAGGTATAAAGCCTTGCAACAAAAGAAGGGCTGCTGTCAAGGGCTCTTCCGAACCGGGTTTTTTCAAGGAGAAAAAGCAATCCGAAGACCAATCCGAAAATGATAAAGTTCCAGCCGGCCCCATACCAGAATCCCCAGAGTAAAAAGATAAAAAGGATTGCAGAACCTGAACGGGGGCTGTGGTTGCGGGAAGCAGGAAGCTCTCCCTGCTGTTTCAGGGGAGAAGTTGTAAGGGGCAGGAAAATATAATCGAGAAGCCATGTATTCAGGGTGATATTCCATCTCCCCCAGAAGTCGCTCACAGACCTTGCGGTAAACGGGAAATTGAAATTCTCGGAGAAGCGGAACCCGAACATCCGGCCTAGGCCGATAGCCATATCGGTATAACCCGAAAATTCATAATAGAACTGGAGGATGAAACTTATAATCCCAAGCCAGGCAAGGGGTGAATTCAATGCAGGCAGGGCAGTTCCGAAGACCTGGTTTGCAACCGAAGCAAGAGGGACAGAAATGATTATTTTTTTTGCAAGCCCG
>JAPLDN010000079.1 GCA_026391755.1 Bacteroidota bacterium | reverse complement strand
AAGGCTCCTTTTTGTCCGTCGGCAGATCTCTCAAAGACAAAACCCGTGACAACCTGGGAGAAAGCTGCCTGAATGAAAAGGAAAGAAACTAAAAAAAACGTAAGTATTTTTATTAATGATGATATTTTCATCGATCTGTTTTAAAGATTACTACTGCGACTGCGGATGTTGGAAAGGGGATCGGCATAGATCACCCTGTCTCAAGGCCGGTCAGGCATCTCAGGAATCAAGAAAACACGATGAAATATCCTGCCCGGTCTTAGCTAAGGATAAATGAAGGGCAGGGAATTTTAGTCTGATGGAAGGAAATAATACGCTGTCGGCCTGTCAAGGGGGGGCCGGTATCATTATAAAAAGAAATCGTTGTTAAATCAATGGTCTTCCGGGCAGGCAATTCGCCGGGTAAAAAACAGTCGAAGGCCAGCTGATTTTGACAGAGGTGTATAGCAGACTGGGCCCTGGTAGACTGAAAATCCGCCTTAAAATAAAGCCTGATCGTTTTGCAGCAATCAGGGGCGTCAATACCTTCCCTGCTCTCATCCCCGGCCCGGGGCTGTATAACAAATTATTGCTGGATGCACAACGATGCTCCTTTGCTGAAATCCCAAGTATCCCAGCCAACAGTGGCAGAAGGAGAATCAGCGAAAACAGATTTCTGAACATCGTCCTCATCCGCATAAAGAATTCATTAATTTGGTATTCAATTGCAAAATTAATAAATACTTGCCTCGTTCTGATTTATTATATAAAAATTCATATTTTTGAAAAGTAGTATGATCTTACCCTGTTAAGAATCCAACGCCATGAAGAAGCTGAATCTCGCATTATTTGCATGCCTTTTCCTTATTTTAGCCTGTCAACGGACCTCATCCGACAACAAAATCGACCTCAGCGCTCCCTGGAAATTTCACAGCGGTGATGACCAGGCATGGAATGGGGCTTCATTTGATGATTCCAGGTGGGAACTGATAAATCCTACTGATATTTGGGAAAACCAGGGTTATAAGAACCTTGACGGGTTTGCCTGGTATAGGACAAAGGTTGTAATTCCCCGCAGCCTGATTGATAAAGCGTTTATTAAAGACAGCATACAATTTAAGTTGGGAAAGATAGATGATTACGACCAGGTCTTCCTTAACGGTGAGCTTATTGGGGAAAACGGGAAAACGGTACCTGTAAAAACCGATGCTAGACCCGATTTTTTTAAAGGGCAGAGCCAGTGGGATGTCGACAGAAGATATGTACTGGCGGTCAATGATCCCCGCCTGCATTGGGACCAGGAGAATCTCATCGCGGTAAGGGCATATGACCAGGGTGGCGCAGGTGGCATGTTTTCTAAACCATTCGAGATCACCATGGTTGATCTGTCGGACCATATCAAATTCGATTTCAGCCAGTCGGGTTTCAGGTTTATTGGGGATACCCTGATCAGCAAGCAGTTTGCCGTTTACAACATTTCCCAAAAGGAAGAGTTCCATGGCATGCTAACTATCATTGCTAATCGCTGCGATAACGGGAGCGAGATGTTCAGGCAGGAAACCGTGCTTAACATGCCCCCGGGAATACGCACGGTTTTCACGGTCAATATTATCAAAGACCTTGCGGTGCCTGCTGTAATTTATTTCACTTACCGGGAAATAACTTCAGGAAAGGAAGTCGGTGAACATCTGGAGTTACCTTATATTCTCACCCCGAAACCGGGGAAGGCACCAAGGATTAAT
>JAPLDN010000146.1 GCA_026391755.1 Bacteroidota bacterium | reverse complement strand
TTAAAATCTCATAAAAAATAATTACATTTCGGGCATGAAGCCAGAAGAACAATCAAATATTCTGATTGTCGATGACATTGAACCCAATGTCATTCTGCTTGAAACAACATTGAGGCATTTGAAAGCTAATATCATAAGGGCATTCTCCGGGCAGGAAGCTCTGATGAAGATCAAAGGCAAAGAGCTTGCCCTTGCACTTATCGATGTGCATATGCCGGAGATGAGCGGGATTGAGCTCGCTTCTCATATCCTGAGGGACAGGGGCAGAAACCTGGTCCCGATCATTTTCATTACGGCTTATCCCTGTAATGACTTCGAACTGGAAAAAATGTATGAAACCGGGATCATCGATTATATTTTCAAACCTGTTCATCCCAAATTGCTGATCAGTAAAGTCAAGATACTTCTGGAGCTCAACAGGCAAAAGCATAAGATCATCGAATCGGAGAAACTTTACCGTATGCTTCTTAATGCTTCCCCCGAAGGCATCATCATTATGGATACCGCGGGTACCATCAGGGAGATCTCCACTATGGCCGCCGGGATTTTCGGCCTCATAAGCGATGAGGATTTTGTCGGGAACAATTTAATAACACTTTTCCCTCCCGAAGAGCAGCAAAGGCTGCAGGAAGTGTTAAGGGATACCATGGACCTGGGCCCAACACATAATGTTGAATTCTCGATTACACGCTCCGACCAGCACCGGCTAACCTGCGAAATAAGCCTTATACTGATAAAAGACCAGGGGGGCAAGCCTGCGGCATTAATGGCTGTTATCAGGGATATCTCGGGCAGGAAAAGGATACAGCAGCAGATGATCCATACCGAACGCCTTGCAAGCATTGGTGAAATGGCTACGGGGATAGCCCACGAGATCAACCAGCCATTGAATATTATATCACTTGGCCTTGAAAACCTGCTTGTGGAAATTAGCAAAATCAACACCGTTGACCCCGAATATTTCCATAATAAAGCAAAATTGATTTTCAATAATATTGCCAGGATTACTTATATCATAGATCATGTGAAGACCTTTTCAAGGGTAAACCACGATTTTGCTCTTGTAGAATTCGATATTCACGATGCAACAAGGAATGCAATAGCCCTAATTGAAAACCAANNNGGATTACCCTGAATACACATTTCGATAAAAATATTCCCAGGATACAGGGAGATCCGAATAAATTCGAACAGGTGATCCTCAATCTTCTGCTGAATTCCCAGGATGCTATTGAAGAAAAGATGGGAATAGTAAAAACAGAATATAAATGGCTTGTCGACATAAGAACATATAAAAATAAGTACTTCCTCCATATCGAAGTGATGGATAACGGAATGGGTATTAAATCGGCCGATCTTGACAAGATCATGCTGCCATTCCATACGACCAAGAAAGCAGGGAAAGGTACCGGGCTCGGACTTTCTATTTCTTTCGGGATCATCAAGGAGATGAATGGTACCATTGATATTGAAAGTGAATATGCAAGGTGGACAAAAGTGAAGATCAGTCTTCCACTTGAAAGTGAAAACAAACATTCAGGGAATGCCAAGCCTGACCATGGATAATCTAGTCCGGAATGAATAGGAATATGGGAAACAAGGTTGAAGAAGAAAAAAATACTTTAAAGAATAAGCTTAACGTTTTAATTCTTGACGATGAGCGGCAATTTACCGAAGAACTTGACGAATTCTTTAAAAATGCCGGCTTTAATCCGTTTATTGCAAACACTGGTCAGGATGGCCTGGATATCCTTCAGAAGCAAGGTATTGACCTGCTGATTCTTGATGTCCGCTTACCGGGTGTTGACGGGCTCGACATTCTGAAAGAGGTAATCGTAAAATACCCCGGGCTTGAAGTCATCGTGGTGTCTGCTCACGGAGATATGGATACCGTCATTATAAGCAAATGGAGGAAAGGACTTCCCTGATATCTGAGAACCTTGCAGGCAGAATAGACCGTCACCTTATTGGAGTAAGTCCGCAGATTCTAAAAGTCCTTGATTTTGCCATGACTGCTGCGCGTTTCCCCGATACCAATGTACTGATTACCGGGGAAAGTGGCACAGGCAAGGAAAATATAGCCAGGATCATCCATTTTGCAAGCATCCGGAAAGATAATATTTTGTGCACCGTGAATAGCAGTTCCGTTACAGATTCTCTGATGGAGAGTGAATTCTTCGGTCATAAAAAAGGATCGTTTACCGGGGCTGGTTCCGATAAAAAAGGGTTTTTTGAATTTTGTGATCACGGCACTCTTTTTCTTGATGAAATCGCCGATATGCCTCTGAACCTCCAGGCAAAAGTGCTGCGCGCAATTGAGGAAAAGAAGATCACAAGGGTAGGGGATACCGATCAGATTTCTGTGGATTTCAGGATAATTTCTGCAACCAACCATTTACTTGAAAGCCTGGTTGAACAAAAACAATTCAGGCTTGATCTTTTACACCGGCTGAACACCTTGAATATAAATATCCCTCCTCTTCGTGAAAGGCCCGATGATATTGAACCTGAGTTAATGAAATACAGTTTTCCCGGCAATATCCGTGAACTAAGAAATATGGCCGAAAGGGCCGTGATCCTGTCTGAAGGTGACTCACTTGGGATCAGGGATTTTCCTATAAAACTTTCGGGGACACATGCTGATGGGACTGAAGTGAAAAGGCTGAACCTGCCAATGCATGAAACAGAAATGATAAGTCAGGCTTTGAAAGCATCAGGATTCAATCAGAAACATGCAGCGGGCCTGCTTGGAATTTCCAGGGATGCCCTCATCAGGAAAATGAGGAAATATAACATCCACATTGTCAAGGACGACATCCGCTCCTGAATCGAAACCACTCTGAATCTCCGGCTTTTCCTGCCTGAAAAAACGCACAACTGTGCGGTTTCCTGCTATGAGATTATTACTGATGTATTGTCGGAAATGAAAGAGCAAAGAATCGCACGGCCTTCTACCCCTTGCTGATTAAGGGATACAGAGGGCCTCCATTCCTTATTTGCATTTTTTCATTCCTAACGGCATGCATTTTGCATTTCCATTGACGAACCTTTTAAGCCATCGGGGCAATTCACTTTTTTGGTTCGAACAAGATGGGTATTGGTTTTATTTTTAAGCATAGCAAAACGTTGAGGTTTTCTGATGTCATTACATCGGGAACCCGATTTGTATTTGTATTGTTATCGCTTATTCTTTTCATCGCCCCGGTTTTGTCCCAAACCCTGGTAGTGAAATGGGATTTCCCTAATAATCCCGACGATTCCATTGCCGACGGCGGTATCCTTGCCAACCTGGGTAAATACATTGGCACCCGGGGAGGAGCCGGAATACCGGCATTCTCATATCCTGGATTTTCAACACGATGCGCAGGAGCCCAGCATTGGGTAAACGGAGCCAACACTAAATGCTGGCAGGTTGAATTCACTACACTGTCATATTCCCAGCTCACTATCAGGTCAAAGAACAAATCATTCCATCCCCAGGATTTCGGCCCAAGGGATTGGCTTGTTCAGTATCGTATAGGTGCAGCAGGACCCTGGACTACATTTACAAGTTTCGCGATCAGGACAGGCAATCAATGGGACTCCCTCGCTACCACCCCGCTTCCCTTGGTTTGCAACAACCAGTCCTCGGTATATATCAGGTGGATCATGGCTTCCAATATCCCAACCCAGGGAAATGGAGTCGTAAATGATGATGCTTATAACTATATAGATGATGTGGTGGTCTTAAGCGGCTGTATTGTTCCAACAGTTACGGCCAGCCCGGCATCCCAGACTATTTGCCCCGGGGCTCCAATCACTCCGATCAATATTGCAAACCCGAATAATGTCCCGGGTACAAGTTTCTCATGGACCAGGAACAATACAGTTGTCTTAACCGGGATACCAACTTCCGGGACTGCCAACCCCATTACAGGTGTGTTAAACAGCACTACGCCCCAGGCTTTGGTTACAACCATGTTTACTATAACAGCAAATGCAGGCGGATGTACATCCGTGACTACCGCCACGATAACTGTTGGCGATAATTCCCCTCCTGTTTTCCTGATCAATCCGCCACCGGATCACTTTTGTGTACAGGATATTATCCAGGCCTTCTGGAACTTCGCCGGGGATATCAGCCCGGTAAGACCCGACTGGTTTACCTTTCATTCCGGGCAGACTAACTTCGACCTCAACCCTTCAACATTTTCTGATAACTGCACATTACCTTCAAATCTAATTCTGCATTGGAGTATAAGCCTTGCAGGAGGAGGCGTTATCAGCGGTACAGGACAAATTTCCAAATACCCTTCCGATATCGTATTCCCTCTTGGGACCAGCACCATTACTTACTGGCTGGAAGATATGGCAGGTAACCTTACTCTGCCCGGCGGCAGACCTGTTGTACAGGTTATTGTTCATCCGCGGCCTGATATCACAAGAAATTTCTAGTAAACAAAGTAATCATCAAAACCAAAGCGTATGAAACAAAAATTGAAAAAATGAAAGCAAAACCAAAAAAGTGAGAATTAAAAAATCAATTATGAATCAATTAAACTTTAAACAATCAATCGTATGAAAAAGCAAGTTTTACTTCTCATTCTGCTTGTAATTAGCGGACTGACAACAGCCTATGCACAGTCAAGTTGCACCCAGGGACCGCTGGCACCTGCAGCCGGATCTCCATACACTTATACTGTGACAGTAAACAATCCACCATTCAATGGCACCACCGGACAATATACCTGGTATGTGACAACCAATGTTGACCTCCTCAATGCAACAGGCGTTGTCCCGAATAACGGGGGAGAGATCATTGCAAGCGGCACCTATAACGCACCTGCTGCCGGACAGAATTCGATTCAGATCACCTGGACGGCCCAGGCTATTGTTAATGGTATGACCAATCCATATTACCTCGTCATCAAATTCGCAGGTAATAATGGAGGTTTCTGTGATGCAATGAACATGAAAGTATGGCAGGTGAAACCCATAAACAAATTCCTGCTCGCAATCAATGTTTATAACGGAACAGATAAGTATTGTGCAGCGCCGGTAAGCTCAGCAACTGTTACGCCCGGAGCTACCCCTACTGTTAATTACCAGTACGGAGTCAATACGCTGTATGCAAGGGTTACACCGAAAAACTATACAGGTAACTGGGTTCCTTCATTTAAAATTGACGGAATGGATCCTGTTCAAACCCTGTCGAGTGTAAGCTGGAGTACCGACTCCCTGTTTACCACTTCACATTCAACAACGATTGCCGGAAACATTGCCACCTCAACCGATCCTCATTCTGCAATGTTTGACGGCAGTGCTAAACTTTACCTTAAGATCGACGTTGACAATCACTACTTTGAAACCCTGGCCGACCTGGCCCTTGCTATAGGAGTGGACGGTGTGATAAACGTTGGCGCTACAACTCTTAACGACGTAAAATCCGAAACCGACTGTACTGATGAGGTTCCGTTTGGAAAATCCCTGCCAGTCATTATCAAAGCACGTCCGACAGTTACTCCGGATCCTGCAACAGGACCATTTATCACCAAGAATCCCTGATCCTGACCGGATAAAGAGAAGTTATATTGCTTAATCTCATACCTGGTGTTTTGGTTAACCGGCCGGAAATTGGTCCGGCCGGACACAGGAGTGAG
>JAPLDN010000159.1 GCA_026391755.1 Bacteroidota bacterium | reverse complement strand
CAATATCAAAACTGGGAATAATGGCTACCTGTGCCTCACGGTTGAATCCAGCTTCGGAAACATCGCCCCCGATTACAATGGTATAGTGATTCCTGATAGCATTTTTCAGGGCATTCATATAATCCTCCAGGGGGACATTATAATACTCCCTGCTGTGCCACCAGTTATCCTCCACTTCGTATTCCACTTGTTTCCAGAAGGGCTGTTGCATGTAAGAAAGCACATCTACGTAATCATCCATCTGCAGTTTCAGGTAGTTCGAAAGGAACTCCTTAGGGGTATACTTTGTCCCTTTCCATTCAAAGGATTCGGGAGGAATGCCCATGTAATGGTTCAAAATGCTCTTCACAGTTGAAATAACCTGGGCTTCATCCCAGGCATTGGTATTTTTAACACTCTCCATATATTGGCTGAGTTCCTTAAACATCTTTGCATGGGAGTAAAATCTACGCCCGGGTTCCATTCCTGAATATACTTCCCTGGGGACTATCCCGTATTTTTTATACTCACGGCTTACCGCATTGGCCTCAGAACCTTCAGCAAAGGCTGAATTTCCGCGCTCTGAAACAAAGCGCCTGGCGCGTTCGACATATTCCCAGTATACCGTGTACATTTCCGAAAGTTTGACTTCCTGACCGGTAAGCCGGTGGACTTCCGATTCAAAAAAGGAGGTGGTTGAAAAACACCAGCAGGTGTTTGTGTTTCCCTGGGATACCGGTGGAAGGCGCCATTCAGACTGGTACAGGCTGACTTTATTCGGGAAATTCATCCCGCTGAGGTCGGCCTGGAAGCGTTTTTCTTTTTTAGCGGGCTCGGTCCCTTCATCAACGGCTCGAATATCCTTCATGATGGTGTTCTGGAAATAACCGGGTTTGCCTTCTTTCATGATCCCCGGGGTCTTTGGCTGCTGTGCGAAAGCTGCGGTTGCGATGATAAAAACTGCGATGACAAAAATGAACTTTTTCATGGATACCGTAATTTGCTGCAAATTACAGGAAAATTCGCAATAGCTGAACGCCCATACTGATTTTCCATGGAGAAATCTCATCCGCAGTCAAAAAATAATTGCGAAATTCATAGGGTATTTCCATCCTGAAGTATCTTACAGATATAACTCATTAAAATCCTGAACCTGAAAAAACATCAGCCATGAAAACATTCAGTAAGAACCTTCTCAGTTTTGGCGTAGTATTTCTGCTTTTTGCGGCCTGTGACATAGCCTCCGCCCAAAGTACATTTGTTACAGTCAGCGGCACCCTGAAGGATGCAAAAACCAATGAAAAAATTAATTATGCCGCAATTACAGTCCCCGGCACGGGTATCGGTACAGTGTCAAACTCCGACGGGGATTTCACATTAAAGGTGAATACTTCACTCAATGCCGAATACTTTGAAGTATCCCACCTGGGTTATGCAACAACAAGGTTTAAGATCAGCGAAACTGTCGATAAAGAAAAAACATTCTATCTTGATGTTCAGCCTGTGAAATTGCAGGAGATATCGGTTGTGCCTAAAGATGCGCGTGAAATCGTGGAGATGGCGATACAGAACCTGAAAAAGAATTACAGCCAGGTGCCTAATATGATGACGGGTTTCTATCGTGAGTCGATCAGGCAGCGCCGGACATATCTTTCAGTTTCCGAGGCGGTTGTAGATATCTATAAAGCTCCTTATTCGGGTTTGCAGAATGACAAGGTGAAACTGTTCAAAGGCCGCAAGGCGACCAATGTGAAACGGGCCGATACACTGATGATCCAGTTGCAGGGTGGTCCACAGATATCGATGCTGCTTGATATTGTTAAAAATACCAATCTCAGCATAGCGCTCGATAACCTTGATAATTACAAGTTTGAATTTGGGTCAATTGTAAATATTGACAATAAGCTGAATTGGGTTATCAATTTCTCACCTGAGGTTGTTAAGGAAGAACCGCTTTATTTTGGTAAGATATACGTGCAACAGGACAATTATGCAATAAGCCGGGCTGAATTCAGCCTTGATCTCAGTGATGAAGACAAGGCTGCTAATGTTTTCGTCCAGAAAAAACCTTCGGGCTTGATATTTATGCCGGTTACGACAGGTTACCTGGTAACTTATAAGGAACAAAACGGTAAGTTCTATCTCGATTATGTTCGTGTAGATCTGAAATTCCGTTGCGACTGGAAGAGACGATTGTTTAAAAATACCTATACCCTGATGTCGGAATTAGCGATTACAGACAGGCGGGCCGATAATATCGTTAAATTTGGGAGCCAGGAAATTTTCAGGTCGACTATGGTGTTCACCGATAAGGTGGAGTCGTTTACCGATGTCGATTTCTGGGGTGAAAATAACATCATTGAACCTGACAATTCTATTGAAAATGCCATCAAAAAGCTTTCGAAAAGCATGAAAAAGTAAAAATTTTACCGGGCCCCATAATCTCTTCAATTCCCAATGAATCTTAATGATTTGTACATACAGAAAAAAATCCAGGCCGGCGACATCAGGGAATTTGAACGGCTTTTTATGAAATATTATGAGCCTTTATGCCGACATGCCGGTAACATTCTGAACGATATGGATACTGCTGAAGATATGGTCCAGGAATTTTTCTACCAGTTCTGGAAAAACAGGGAAAGCTTTTCTCTGAAGTTTTCTTTGAATGCATACCTCTACCAGGCTATCCGTAACAATTCACTTCATTATCTCGAACACCTTGCAATGCGGAAAAACTACGCTGAAAAAGTTCTCAATGAATTCCGGGGTATGGTGCCGGCCAATGTTCAAACGAATGTTGATCTGAATGATCTGAACGAAGCGATCAGGGCGACCCTGGATCAAATGCCCCAACGCTGTTCCACCGTATTCAGGATGAACAGGTTCGAAGGGAAGAAATACCGCGAAATCGCCGGGATACTGTCAATCTCGGAGAAGACCGTAGAGGCTGATATGAGTAGGGCGTTGCAGATATTCCGGGTGGCATTGAAGGAGTATACGGGGAGGTGGGATTGAATACCGAATGTCGAATATCGAATTACGAAGTTAAAGGTATACGAACTTATGGAATATATTAAAGATAACAGGCAAATTCACAGCAGGGAAGCCTGGGATAAGCTTTACTCCAGGCTTAAGGCAGAGGACCTGATCCCTGAAAAAGGAGTTAAGGCGAAAAACCAACTGGTTTATTTTGGACTGCGGATTGCTGCCGTGGCATTGATCCTGCTGGTTGTTGGAGCTGTATTATATGTGAATAAGGGCCGGAAGTCTGGAGTTGACATGGTGAAGCTCAATACCGTCAACGAGTCAAATACGCTTATTAAGACCCTGGCCGACGGCTCGGTAATTTATATCGCCCGGAATTCGCTGTTCTCTTATCCGCAGGAATTTAAACAGGGATCCCGCAATGTTGAACTGAAAGGGGAGGCTTTTTTCGATATTGCGCCCAATCCGGATAAACCTTTTATCATTGAAACTGAAGAGGTCCTGGTACAGGTCCTGGGTACCGCATTTAATGTGAATACAAAGGATCATGGGGGCTTCGAACTTTTTGTTGAAAGGGGGAAAGTAAAAGTTACGTTAAAGAAAGATCCTGCACACAGTGAAATGGTTATTGCAGGGGAAAAGTTATCTGCTGTCAGCAATGGCCTGGTCAGGTCAAAGTATATTCCCGGCGAATCCGGCTCATGGTATAAACAGCGCATGCATTTCAAGGATGAAAAACTTCAGGATATTATTACTGTGCTGAATCGGAATTTCAATACTAACTTTGTGCTGGCAAACAATGAAATCGGGAAGCATAAGCTGACAGTTACTTTCCAAAATGAAACTCCTGGAACAATGACCGAGCTCATTTGTGCGGCCCTGAACCTGAAAAGCCAAACTATTAATGGGTCTGTTGTATTCTCTGAAATTAAGGAAAGCGCAAAGCAAAATTAAATCTTGTGAATGCGGATTTCTGTATTACCTTGCCCGGGCTTGTATTTTAAGTGCATTCCTTATACTGTGTACGTTAAATGCAGTCTTCTCACAGGTGTCCCTGCTCGATAAAGTCATCAGCATACCTAAACAGAATACCACTCTCTACGAGGCATTGAACCTGATATCTCAAAAGGCCGACTGCCTTTTTATTTATGAAAGCGAAACCATTGAAAGCGATAAAAGGGTTAAGCTGCATGCCGATAATGAGCCCTTGCTTACAGTGCTCGATAACCTGCTTTCAAATCCCTCGCTTGAATACAAAGTACTTGGAAAGCATATCCTGATCTGTAAAGCCAAAGCAGAAGCACTTCCTGAAAGTAAGATACAACCTGGTAATCTATTAAAGGATTCGATCAGAACTATTATAATCAGGGGGCATATTTACGACAGGGAAAATAAAGCGGCTATACCCTTTGCCACTGCTGGGATCATTGAGGAAAATATAGGGACCGTCACAAACAGCGATGGCCTTTTTACGCTTAAGATTCCTTCCACTCTGATCGGGACCTCCCTGGTAGTATCGCACCTGGGATATATGAGCCAGAGCATCCCGGCTCGCCTGCTTAATGAACAACAGGTTGATTTCTACCTTGACCGTCGGGTTATTTCCATACAAGAAGTGATCATCCGTTACATCGATCCGAACGTGCTGATTGAGAAAGCGATGGATCAGCGGAAGGTGAACAACGCGCTTGATCCTGCTTATCTTACTGCGTTTTATCGTGAAGGGGTGCGCAAGAATAACAAATATATCAGCTATTCGGAGGCTGTTTTTAAGATTTATAAATCACCTTACACCGCCGGTGAGCGTGCCGACCAGGTGAAACTGCTGAAGTCGAGAAAAATCCAGGATTCAAATCCCCGCGATACGGTTTTCCTCAAGCTAAAAGCCGGGGTTCAGGCGGCCCAGCAGCTTGACATTGTTAAATTTATCCCTGGTTTTCTTGACCAGTCTCCGCCTGTAGAATATACCTACAAGTATTCTGACCTGGTTTCATACAATGCCAAAGATGCTTACGCTGTAACATTCGTGCAAAAAACCGATCTGAAAAAACCTTTGTATACAGGCACAGTTTACATTGAAAAAGATGGTTTTGCCTTGCTTGGCGCCGATTTCGAGATAAATCCCGCTTATCTCGATCTTGCAGCCGAGAACCTGGTACTGAAAAAAAGCAGCAGGCTGATCGTAAAACTGGAAAAGATAACTTATTCTGTCAGCTATTTGCCTTTCAACAGCAGGTACTACCTCAGTCATGTACGTTGTGACATCCAGGTAAAAACCCGTTTGAAGAATCACCTCTCCTCCGATAATTTTTATACATTCCTCGAGCTCGCCACCTGTAATATCGATACTGCCGGGGTTATAAAATTCCCCAGGCAGGAAATTCTCAAGCCCGGTATTGTATTTTCTGATCAGCCTTACAATGCCAGTGATGCCTTCTGGGGAGATTTCAACACCATAGCTCCCGAAGCAAAGCTGAGTGAAGCCCTGTCAAAGATCATAGGGAAGATAGAGAAGATAGAGTAGGGGAAAACTCAAAGCAACCCCAACCACAGGAAAACCAGGCCCGCCAATCCTAAAATCATGCTGCCATACCACAGCCACTTTCTTTTTGTGAGAGCCGAAATGGCGCAGATGGCTATAGCGATCTGGAAGATGGTCACTCCCTTGGCCAGGGTGTTGTGAAGGCTCAGATGGTGTTCGGATGTCTCGCTGTATTCCCGGGCTTTTTTATCAATCTCTTTCTGATCTTCGCGGTAAGACTTCAGCTTTTCAGCAGCCTCAGGCTTAACTTCTTTGCCCATCGCCAGGAGCATCTCGTTCCTGCTTTCAAGCACAGCTGCCTTTATCCCCTTGGCCTGGTAAAAAGCCCATTGGTCCGACGACCTGATCTGCTCTATCATGGCTTCATTAGAATGATGGCCTGCCATGAGTGCTGTGATCGCAGCGAAAACAGCCAGCAGGGCTGCGGTCAGGGCGACCTTCATCACCCAGTTAGACTCGCTTTCGCGAGCCTTTTCTTCGAGGGTCTCGTGAAGGTGCTCGGTGGGAACTTCTATTTCTTCCATAGGATCGGATCTTTGATGATCAAGGTTATTTTTTTTTTGAAAGTTCAAAGGTACAAATCACATGAAGAGGGGTTGATCTTTTTTACCGAAAAATTCAGACACCTTTTTTGAGTATTTTCGTGACAATGATGCATTGTAGTCTTTTCTATTACAAATTCCCTGAAAATCAGTGACAATATCAGGGAAAAAGTATTACCTTTAAGGGACCGGATAAAAGCTTCGAATTAACAAACAAAGCAGTCCGCCTTCATTCATCTTAAGACCAATTCAATGAAAACACATTTCCTTCCTCCGGGGTTTATTTATTCCATTATTTTAATCCTGGCTATGATAGTGTTACACAGCCTTGTTTCCGCTCAGGTTCCGGCTACGGTAAACAAACAGGCGGGTACAACGAATTTCTATGAGATCCAGAAGCATTTTCATGATTACTGGAAAGGCAAACCAATAACCAAAGGTTCCGGATATAAGGTATTCCGCAGGTGGGAATGGTATTGGGAACAGCGTGTTGGCCGCAGAGGGGAGTTCCCTGCGAATAATGTGGTCGTCAGGGAATGGGAGAAGTATTCTGCCGCACTCCCGGCCAATTATCCGCAGGATTCTCTTGCGAACTGGACTCCCATGGGACCTTTGACTACAGCCAGCGGGTATGCCGGGCTGGGAAGGGTAAACTGCATTGCTTTCCATCCTACCGATAAAAACACATTCTGGGTGGGCACGCCTTCAGGAGGTTTGTGGAGGACCAGGAATTATGGCAAGACATGGGAGAATTTCGATAACCAGCTCAGCAATCCCGTGCTGGGTGTAAGTGATATCGCCATCGATCCGAACAATCCCCTCATCATGTACATTGCAACCGGCGACGGGGATGGGGGGAGCCTGAGCGCTTTTAACGGGACAACCTCAGGAGACAATAAAAGCATAGGGATCCTGAAATCACCCGATGGAGGACTCACGTGGAGTACCACGGGACTTAACTGGAAGGTCTCAAACAACCTGCTCATCCGCCGGCTGATCATGAATCCGCTAAAATCCTCTGTTTTGCTTGCAGCAACATCCAAAGGCATCTACATGTCAACCAACGGGGGTGCAAGTTTTGATTCAGTCCAGGGAGGGTATTTCATGGATATTACTTACAAACCGGGGGATACGAACATACTTTATGCTGCGACAAAAGGGATCAGCGACAATTCGGGCGGTTTTACACCTTCGGCACAGATCTACAGGTCGACAAACGGGGGCAGGAGCTGGATTATAAGGACACAGCTTAGCGGTGTCGGAAGGATTAAGCTGGCTGTGACACCGAAGAGGCCAGAGCTGGTGGAAGGCCTGTGTACAAACGCAAACAGGGGGTTTCACAGCCTGCAGCGTTCGAC
>JAPLDN010000155.1 GCA_026391755.1 Bacteroidota bacterium | reverse complement strand
GGCAAAGATATTCAGAATCCGCTATAAAAACTTACCTTTGTCGATAAATAGCCGGCTTCGTTAATTACTAAATCCCAGAATTCAGCTGTTAAAGATGAATTTCAGAATAGAACATCGCGATCCCGGAAGTTCAGCCAGGGCCGGGTCACTGATCACTGACCATGGTTTGGTTCACACCCCTTTTTTTATGCCGGTAGGCACTGCCGGTGCTGTGAAAGCACTGCACATCAGGGACCTCAGGGAAGAGATCAAAGCTGAGATCATGCTCAGCAACACTTACCACCTTTACCTTCGACCCGGGACAAGGATCATTGCAGAAGCCGGCGGCTTACATAAGTTCAACGGCTGGGACCGGTCCATCCTCACCGACAGTGGCGGGTTCCAGATATATTCACTTACTGCCATACGCAAGATCACCGATGAAGGTGTGGTTTTCCAGTCGCATATCGATGGTTCCAGGCATCATTTCACACCCGAATCAGCTATTGACATTCAGCGTTCGCTCGGGGCAGATATTATAATGGCTTTCGACGAATGCACGCCATATCCCTGCGAATACGAATATGCAAAAAAATCCCTGAAACGAACCCATAAATGGCTTGACCGATGCCTTGAGCATTTCGACAAGACCGAATGTCAACATGGCTATACCCAGGCCTTGTTCCCGATTGTGCAAGGAAGCACTTTCGGGGACCTCAGGATACAATCCGCAGAATACATTGCATCAAAGGAAGCAGCCGGTTATGCCATCGGGGGTCTGAGTGTAGGTGAACCGGCAAAGATCATGTATGAGATCACCCGTCTTGTATGTGACATACTGCCCCCTGAAAAACCCAGGTATCTCATGGGTGTGGGAACCCCGGCCAATTTACTGGAAAGCATAGCAGCAGGCATCGACATGTTCGATTGTGTTATCCCGACCAGGAACGGAAGGAATGGAATGCTGTTTACAAGGGAGGGCATCATCAATATCAAGAATGAAAAGTGGAAAGACGATTTCTCTCCCGTTGAAAGCTCGGGTGATGTTTACTCCGATGTACAGTATTCAAAGGCATTCCTGAGGCATCTTTTCATTTCAGGGGAGATGTTGTCGGCCATGATTGCCACCATGCATAATCTCGGCTTTTATATCTGGCTGATGAAGGAAGCGCGAAAACATATACAGGATGGGGATTTTGCGAATTGGAAGGATGAAATGGTTGTGAAACTGATGAGCAGGCTATAAATCTGATATCGGATATCGGATGTCAGATTCGGCGCATGAACTATGATAAACGAAGTTAAAGACAACAAACGCATATTGTTGGGCCTGCTCCTCGGCTGGATGATCATCAATTTCATCCAGGCTGCAGCGACCGGCCTTTTCGATGATGAGGCCTTGTTCTGGATGTACGGACAAAGGCCAGCCTGGGGATATTACGAGCATCCCCCCATGGTAGGCATACTGATAAGGGCCGGTTATATTCTCTTTCATAATGAGTTCGGTGTGAGATTCTTTTTTGTCATCATAAACACCCTTTCGTTTTACATGGTCTCAAGGCTCGCCGGTGTCAAAGACCCTGTCTTGTTTGCTGCCCTTGGGTTTACAACAGTGATCGCCCAGGTTGGCGGGTTTATGGCTGCCCCCGACGTGGCCCTGCTTTTTTTCACCATACTTTTTTTCCTGGTGTACAAGAAACTCCTTGAAAAGGATAATATATTGCTGTCGGCGCTCTGGGGAGTAATCATGTCGGCCATGATATACAGCAAATACAATGGCATCCTGGTTATACTGTTTACCGTCATGTCGAATTTCAAGCTCCTGAAAAGCAGGTCATTTTACATTGCTGCAGCATGCGGGATCATTTGCATGATACCACATATTTTATGGTCCTTCAGGAATGATCATCCGACGGTATATTACCATCTTTTTGAAAGAAGCTTCGAACAATTCAACCTGCTGAAGTATTTCGGCGAGTATTTTGTGGGGCAGTTCCTTATATACGGTCCCTTCATGGCTTTTGTGTTTTTCCGGGCCATGATAGTCTTCAAACCTGAAAACACTTTCGACAAAAGCTTAAAGTTCACGGCTATAGGATTTGTCCTGTTTTTCATGGCATACACATTCAGGGGAAAAGTGGAACCAAACTGGACTGTACCTGCATTCGCCCCGCTTCTGATCATGGCCTACACGACATCCGCCAATAAAATAAAATTAAGAAAATGGATCATGTCGTTAACGGTTGCCAGCCTGGTATTTGCCGCCGGGATGAGGATTTACCTGGTTTACGATTATTTAAACCTCCCCCGAAATCTTATAAACCTTTCCGAATTGTATGGATGGAAGGAATGGTCGAAAGAAGTTGAAGCAAAAGCCGGCGGCAGGCCGGTATTGTTCCTTAATTCATACCAACGGACTTCGAAGTACATTTTTTATACCGGGAAGCCGGCCTATACCATGGAGGATTATGCCGGTCACCGAACCCAGTTTTATTACTGGAGTGAAATTGAGAAGAGCCTGCAGGGAAAGGATATCATGGTTATCGATTTTGTTCCCTGGCGATGGCTGCCTGCCAAAGAAGCCTTTATCAGCAGTAACAGGATCATAACTTATTACGGCTACTGGGACAATTTCAGGTCCCATTATAAGCTCGGCCTTAAATTTAAGTTGAGAACATTGCGTTTTCCTGCCAATGCAACGATCATATTGCCTATAACCATTGTAAATCCTTACAACGGGAAAGTCACTTTCAATGAGAACCAATGGATGCCAAGCCGGCTGGTGTACCATATTCACTACAAAGACCAGTTTATTGCCCAGATGGTTCCTTCTACCGAGATCACCAATATGATCATAACAGGGGCAAGCAGGGACACCAGTATTCGTTTCTTTACACCTTCCCAGCCGGGGAATTATTATTTTTGGGTTTCCATTTCCACCGGCTGGGTACCTCCTGCCAGGAACATGAATTATCAAATGATGGAGATCTACTGATGCGAACCCTTGACCTGTATATCATCCGAAAGTTCCTGGGTACTTTCTTTTTCACCCTGATCCTCTTGATCTTTATCGTTGTGATCTTTGATATTTCGGAGAGGATAGACGATTTCCTGCGCACCAAACCACCACTGATCGCCATTGTTGTTGATTATTATTTCAATTTCATCCCCTATTTCATCAATCTTTTCAGTTACCTGCTCACTTTCATAGCCGTAATCTTTTTTACTTCAAAGATGGCTTCGAACTCGGAGATCGTCGCGATACTAGCCAGCGGTATAAGCTTCCGCAGGCTGTTGCTCCCATATATTATGTCGGCCCTTATCCTTGCCTTCCTGTCATTCCTTCTGGCAAATTTCATAATCCCTTATACCAACCAGGGGATGTTTGCATTTGAAAAGAAATATATCAAGGATCCAAAGGAGTTCAACGACATGAACATCCATCGCCAGATCAGCCCAGGAACTTTTATTTATCTTGAGAATTTCAATATTAAAACAAGAAGCGGGTGGAAGTTTACCATTGAAAAGTTCGAGAAGAGGGAGATGACATATAAACTCAAAGCCGAACGTATTGACTGGGACAGCGTTCGTATGCACTGGATTATAAGCAGTTTTTATGAGAGGAAGATGAACGGGCTGAAAGAAAGTTTGCGAAAGGGGATCAAACTTGACACCTTGCTGCCACTGACACCTGCCGATTTTACCGAGGATATAGAAGAAGTCAAGATCATGAACTACTTTGTGCTCAAAGAACATATCAGAAAAAAAGAACTCCGCGGCGATCCTGACGTCACAAAATACAAGGTCAAAGGATACAGCCGTATTTCCGATCCGTTCGCGACTCTTATACTCACCCTGATCGCCGTTGCTGTATCATCCCGGAAAGTGAGGGGTGGTATAGGTTTGCACCTGGGCTCCGGCCTCGCTCTTACTTTTCTCTATATCCTGTTCATGCAAATATCCACGGTATTTGCCACGTTCGGAAACCTTCAGCCATTGGTGGCAGTATGGATACCTAATATCATTTTCGGAATCATTGCCTTTGTGCTGATCCGTCTGGCGCCGAAATAAGCGTGACTCGTGAACCGGTATCCAAATCAGGGTTCACGGTTTGGTGCAACCCAAACATAGCATCCCGGGAACAAGCCTTCCACCACAGGGATTTCTTTAAATAATCCATAGACCGCCGAGCCGCTGCCACTCATGGAGGCATAGACTGCACCCTTTTCATACAGCAGTTCCTTGATTTTTCCAATCAGTGGAAATTTCCTGAAAACCGGGTCTTCAAAGTCATTGTGCATCGAATCTTTCCATTGGCTAACTGGCATCAATGCGATTTCTTTAAGAGATATTGCAGGCATGGCCGG
>JAPLDN010000318.1 GCA_026391755.1 Bacteroidota bacterium | reverse complement strand
TCGCTGTAAGCAAGAGAATGTTTGTCGAGAACGATCGTAAGAAAACGAAGGATGCGTTAATCACGTTTAAAGGTTACTTCCCATTCGCGAATGATTGCGGGTTCAGCTTTGAATTCTATCAAATGATAAAAACCCGTGCTCTTTTTCTGAATAGGATAGGCGAGCTTCTTCAATCCCCAATGTTCCTCGTGAACTATCTCGGCCTTTTTACTGACGAGGAACTTTTGATACTTTTCTACCGTTTCCTTCATCTGTTCTTCAGATAAAACGGGAGTCATAATGAAAACGGTTTCGTACTGGTTTAACATTTCTAGTTGATTTTAATGATTTTAAATTGGTTTTATAAAACGGGCTGCAAAATTAAGAATAAGAAAGGAGATAACCAAACAGTCTGGAATTTAATTCCCTATCTTTGGAGACCTTAAGTCCTGCCGCTCCCATGCCTGATCCGACAAAAGGAATTCATCGTAACTTCTCAAAAAACTTTAATGTATCCGGATTTACCCTTGGCCTTACAGCCATTATTCTGAGTATTTTATTTGTTCATTCCCGCTTCATCGAAGGCGACGGAACCGGATGGAAAAGAATAATTACCAGCGACTGGGCAGGATATTACGCATACCTCCCTTCATTCCTTATTTATGGAGACCCGCGATGGGAAAAATTCACTGCCGCCGAAAGCAAAGCATACGGGTACAATGATTATAATCCTCAATACCTCACCCAAACCAGGGGACAACCGGTAAATAAATATTTTGCAGGAGAAGCCTTACTTCTCCGGCCATTTTTTCTTATCGCTTTATTGTTTTCCTCGATCACCGGAACCGAAGTCAACGGACTTTCATTTTTTTTCCAGCTTTTCACAGGCATGGGTTCGTTGTTTTACATTCTTGCCGGCCTGTATTATCTCAGAAAGATCCTTGGATTTTTCAAATTCAGGGAAATAACTGTCTCGTTTGTGATAATAGCCCTGGCCTTCGGGACAAACCTTTTTTACTACTTCATGGAGAAGCCCGCCATGTCTCATTTTTTTTCATTCTTTGCAATCATCCTGTTTACATGGATATTCATCCGGGCCAATGATAAATTATCGGCATCCACTTCATGTTTACTGGGTTTTCTGATCGGAATAATTTTCCTCCTCAGGCCGGTTAATATAATACCCCTTCTTGCATGCCCCCTTTTCCTGAAACATCAGCCTGGTTCTGTTTCACAAAAATTCTCTGCCTTCCTGAATCCGTTATTGATCCTGAGCCTGGTCTTAACCGTTTCAACACAAATGTTGCTCTGGTATCTCCAATCAAACCAATGGGTTATCCGTCCGTACCCTGACGAAGGATTTAATTTTTTCCATCCCCGTATCGCCGACTTCCTGTTTTCGTACCGCAGGGGTTGGTTCATTTATACACCCATGATGCTGCTTTCCATGGCCGGCATCGCCATCCTTCCCGGAAAAAAATTCAGCAATACTGCGGGTTTCCTTTTGTTTTTCGGAATCCTTATTTATATATGTTCCTCCTGGTGGTGCTGGTATTACGGGGATGGTTTCGGACAGCGTCCCCTGATTGATTTTTACGGGATTTTTGCCATTCCCCTTGCCTCCGTTCTGCAACCCAGATCCAAAGCGCTAAAGCCTGTAATATATTCACTCGTAATACTTTTCATTTTTATCAACCTGTTCCAGACATGGCAGTGTCAAAAGAAGATTATTTCCCCCGATAATATGAACCGCCGGAAATATTTCCATGTTTTTTTCAGGACTGCGGATGAGTACCGGGACTGCCTCGGAGGGTGTGAAGAAGAGCAATTCTATCAAGCTGACCTCAGTCATCCCCTGGCAAACTTCCATAATGGATTTGAAAAGCAGGAGAAAGGGTGGTTCGGACAGGAACCCTGGGTTAACTGGCGAGGGATGGTCGGGAAAAATCCGGTTTACCTGTTTACCGGTGACCATGAATTCGGCCCCGGTATCAATGTTCGGTATGACAGCCTGAGACATGATCCTTCCTGGTTATATTGCGTGATAACCCTGATGATCCGCGACAGTATCCCTGCCTCCTCAAACAAGGCAATGATCGTGGTCAGTATCGAAAACCATTCAGCTTCCTACAATGGGACTGAGAACTGGGGTCTGGTGCCTGGAGCCTAGGGACTGGTGACCAGTCACTGTTCACTGTTCACTGTTCACTGTTCACTAACAACGCGACCGCGTATGCCGAAACTCCTTCTTCCCTGCCGATGAACCCGAGTTTTTCACTGGTTTTGGCTTTAACATTGATCTGGCCGGGGCTGATCTCAAGCGTACCGGAGAGAGATTTGACAATGGATGGGATGACTGCAGAAATCTTTGGCGTCTGAAGGACAACCGTGCAGTCGATATTCCCTATCCCGTAACCTGCATCCCTAGTCAGTTCGAGGGTCTTCTTCAGCAATATGCTGCTGTCTATGCCTTTGTATTCAGCCGATGTGTCGGGGAACTGCTGTCCAATGTCGGGAAGCCCTGCAGCCCCAAGCAAGGAATCAATGATCGCGTGGATCAGTACATCAGCATCGGAATGGCCTGCAGAGCCTTTGGAATGCTCCACAGGAACACCTCCGAGGATGAACAGTTTTCCCGGTTCAAGTTTGTGAGTATCGAAGCCGAAACCGATTCTCATGAGATTCGATGTCATATATCAGATGTCTGATATCAGATATCAGATATCAATTACTATTGCGACTCCTGTTTTCCCTTCTTCTGAGTATCGAAATTGAACAGAAGGGTAAACTGCATGGTGTTCTGCAAGGGGTTGTTATTCTTTATCGGTATGAGGTAGGAGAAATCAAGTCCGAAGACATTGTACCTTAATCCTGCCCCAAGGGTAAAGAACTGCCTGTTGCCTTTGTATTTAGACTCATAAAAGTAACCGGCGCGTATAGCAAACAATTTGTTGTACCAGTATTCGGTGGATGCCGAAACAGTGATTTCCTGCAGTTCTTCCTTGAATCCGTAAGGTGCATCATAGAAGGACTGGTACATACCGCGCACAGCAGAAACGTTGTTATCCTTTCCCGCTATGATCACATAAGATTTAGACGCGCTGTCGTACTGGGTGACAGGAGGTGTGGGAACAAGCAGCTTATTCAGGTCAATGGCAAATGAAATACTGTTATAATCGTCGATATTAAGAGTAAATGCAGGTCCCAGCCTGAGGTTGGTAGGGATGAAGTTACTCTGTACCGATGAACTGCTGTATGAGATCTTGGCGCCAATGTTTGAAATGTCGAACCCAAAAGAAATAGTACCTCCGCTTGTCCCCTTGATTTCCATGGGATGCCGATAATAGAAAGCAATGTCGGCAGCTACAGAGTACCCCGGTTTGACGCTGGCGTCGTAAGCATTATACCCCGGGATGAGGTTTGAATATATGAACCTGGCAGCGACCGCACCTGAAATTTCCCTTGAGAACTTTCTCGAATACGTAGCATCAACCGCCAGTTCATTGGGTTTGTAGTTTCCAAGATCCTTTCCGTTCTCATCGGTGTACTGGATTTCACCCATTGAGAAAAATCTTAGCGACATGGCAATTGCCTGTTTGTCGCCGAGCTTGACATACCCATAAAGAGAAGCCAAACCGATGTCATTCACAAGGCCCCTGAGCCAGGGAACATATCCTATACCAATACCGACCGCTTTATCACAGAATGCGTACTTCGCGGGGTTCCAGAACATCGAATATATATCGGGATCTGTAGCAGCTCCTGTATTTCCCATACCCCCCGACCTGGCATCGGGTGCAATTGTGAGAAATGGTACCGAGGTAGATATAACCCTGGAACCATCAGTGGGTTCAGGTGGCAACTGTGCAAATAAATCCGATACTACAAAGGTGCAAACCAACAATAAAACCAGTCTGTTCTTAATCTGTCGCATTCCAAAATATTATTATATGTATTTACTAAAATGTATTGCAAAATTAACGAATTAAAGCTGTCTATATTGCTTTCGTTCAGAAAATTGGGTATAACTATTTGTTAATTAGTTAATTATTATGACTTTCCCTGAGGTATTCACGAATGAGCCATCGCTACCGTTAAATTTAACAGTAAAAGGGTATATCCCGCTGTACAGTTTGTTGCCCCCCTCGTCGGTAAGATCCCAGCTCACCGTAAGGGGCGTAAGGCCTGATTCAGGGAAAGACCTGCTTATTGTCTTAAGCCTGATCCCTGACACATTGTATATATCTATGCTCAGGTTGAAGCCCCCTGTGGAAGTCACAGGAGTAAAAGAAAAGTTAATGTCGGTTTTGGCAGGATTGGGATAGCAGAACACATTCTGAACGCTCAGTGATCCTTGTGATACCCAGAAATAAATATCCTGTTGGGTTGAATTATCATACAGATCAAAAGCCCTGACAGTAAGCTTATGCTGGCCTGTGCTCAGCCCCGAAAACTTGTATGTAAGTGAAC
>JAPLDN010000259.1 GCA_026391755.1 Bacteroidota bacterium | reverse complement strand
CCCCTTCATAAACATCAAACAACCCGACTTGTTTGAGTAGTTTCTTCTCAGTCTGATATGCCAGTTTTTCAATGTCCTCGAATTTCACTGCTTCATCAAGGAGAAGAGCAAGGTCCCGCCTTACTTCTGGGAACCTTGGCAGCTCCCGGTATTGTGTTTCCCTGAGGGGCACCAAAGCAAGAATTGCATTCCAGTTGAATTCGGCATAATACACATCCTGCCTTATATCAAATGTCTTAAGGATATTCCTCGACAACAACCCGGCCGAACCGATGACATTCTCATTAAGGTAAAAATTCATTCCACTGGAAAATGTATTGCCCCGGAACGTCTTTTGAGTGATGCTCTGCACATTATTGCCAGCCAGAGGGTCGATTCCCAGTTTACGGAAAATGGCCTGGAGGTAACCTGATAATTCAAACCAGTTTACGGACTCAGATCCTGAATTCCAGTTTTCGGCAGCAGATTTTCCCGTAAGTGCCATGGCTAAATGACTTTCTTCATGATAACCTTTAACCGGGTCATCCGTTCCTGCTGCAATCTGGTAAACTGTTCCGAATTCGTAGAATTTCAGGTCGGCCGACTTGCGGTTCATGTTATAAATCATGCTTTCGAGGCATCCGAACAGGAGATTCTGCCGCATTACATCAAGATCCCTGCTGATAGGATTCAGTATCTTAACACATAGTGCGGCAGGGAAATCCGGAGTTTGTTCATAATACAGCGAACGGCTCAGGGAGTTGTTCATGATCTCATTGAAACCATTTGCCGAAAGGTAATCACTCACTATATTCCTGACCTTGTCGGGATCGGGTTTTTTAGTGAACGACATGGAAGACCTGACTTCAGGAAGTATCTCCACATTATTATAACCATAGATCCTCAGCACCTCTTCAATCACATCCACATCACGGGTAACATCCACTTTGTAAGAGGGTACAACAATTTCAAGGCCTTCATTTCCCGACTGCGGATATCCGGTTACCTGCATTCCGATGTCGGTCAGAATATCTCCGACAACCTGCCTGTTCAGGGTTTTCCCTATAAGACGGTCCAGGTTATACCAGGGAAGAAGGACAGTTGCCGGCTTTAATGGCTTCGGATAAATATCAATGATTGGAGAAGAAATTTCGCCTCCGGCAATTTCTTTTATTAAAAGGGCAGCCCTTTGTATGGCATAAACTGTAATATTATAATCGGCACCCCTCTCGAAACGGAAGGAAGCATCAGTTGAAAGTCCATGATACCGGGCAGTCTTTCGAATGTGAACAGGGTCGAAAAATGCGCTTTCGAGGAAAACAGAGGTTGTTTCCGAATTTACCCCCGATTTCACTCCCCCGAAAACCCCAGCAATACACATAGGTTCTGTTTTGCTGCATATCATCAGGTCATCACTTCCAAGCTCACGCTCAACTTCGTCGAGTGTTGTAAACTTCGTTCCCCCGGGATACTTTTTTACTAGAACCTGATGTCCGGTGATCTGCCGGGCATCAAATGCATGCAGGGGCTGGCCTAGTTCCATGAGGATATAATTCGTTATATCGACGATATTATTAATTGGCCGTAAACCAACAGCAGACAGCCTGTTTTTTAGCCATGCCGGGGATTCTTTCACTTCGATCCCCGTAATGGTAAGGCCTGTGTATCGCGGACAGGCTGAAGGGTCCTCAACTGTAATCCCTATGACCAGGTTTTCATTGTCCTGTTTGAATGCCGATACATCCGGCAAGCATATTTTAGCCCTGCCTGAGCCGAGGGGCTCCGAGCGGCCGAAATTATTAATAACAGCAGCAATGTCCCTGGCCACCCCAATATGAGATGCAGCATCTGCCCGGTTGGGAGTAAGACCTATAGTGAATACCCAGTCGTGTTCTATGCCAAAATATTCCGAGGCAGGTGTTCCAACTTCAGCCCCGGGGTCTAAAATCATGATCCCTGAATGGTCCTTGCCCAAGCTCAGCTCATCTTCGGCACAGATCATGCCTTCAGAGAATTCTCCTCGTATCCTGGTCTTCTGAAGCTTTAATTCCTTATCGTTAAAATAAAGGATGGTGCCTATCCCGGCTACTGCAACTTTCTGGCCGGCAGCAACATTAGAAGCGCCACAAACAATCTTTAATGGATCACCCTGGCCTGTGTTTACCGTCGTAAGCGAAAGATGATCAGAGCCAGGGTGTTTCCCGCAGCTCAGCACCTCTCCGATAACAACTCCTTTAAGGCCACCTTTCACACTATAAAACTCCTCCGTGCCTTCAACTTCGAGGCCACAACCGGTAAGCAGTTCTGCCAATTTTTCAGGCGGCAGATCTGTCTTAATATATTGCCTCAGCCAGTTATAGGAAATTTTCATACTGTCAGCCTATTTTAGTGAGCAAAGGTAGGAATTATTGATAAGAAAACTATGAAATCAGCCCCCAATTTTGCTGATGTTCATCCATATGGCTTATATGTTTTGCCAAAATGGCATTTTTTTCAAGCCTCAGTCCGGGGTCATCATTCAGTATATCGGATGCCACATTTCTGGCGAATTTCAGTATCTTTTCGTCTTGTATGATATCTGCAACACGCAGGTTCAGAATTCCGCTTTGT
>JAPLDN010000291.1 GCA_026391755.1 Bacteroidota bacterium | reverse complement strand
GGCTAAGCATGTAGAAAGCAGTTTTGCTGCCTGTTTGGACGGGGGTTCGAATCCCCCCAGCTCCACAAAAACTTCCGAGCGCGCAATTTTAAGTGCTGTTCAGAGTTTTTATTTTATTATTACACCGAATGAATTGTTCTTATTGAGAAGGGATTAGCATGAGGGATCTGTTTGGAGGCCCTACCAAATGTCTGCTTGTTCAGACGAAATTTTCCGCCTTTAGTTTTTGGAATTACCAGGATGTTTGCGATATCGTAGGCGCAAAGTACCCTGCAGCCCCGTTGGGATTGCTAACCGTTGCTGCTCTTCTTCCGCAGCAATGGATTTTTAAGCTGATCGACGAGAATGTTGAACCCCTGCTGGACGAACAGTTGCTTTGGGCTGATATCGTTTGTACGGGAGGAATGCTTCCACAGCAAAAGAGCATGCTCGAATTCATCGGAAGAGCCCATGAACTTGAACGCCTTGTGGTTGTCGGAGGCCCGGATCCCACTTCCCAGCCCGACCTTTACAAAGAAGCTGATTTCCTGGTCCTTGGCGAAGGCGAGATCACCATCCCCATGTTCCTGAGAGACCTTGAGGTTGGGATTACTTCGGGCACCTACCATTCAACCGAACGAGCCAATATGCTCGAATCGGTCATCCCACGTTACGATCTGATCAGGTTTCGCGATTATATCATGATTGGCATGCAGTTTATACGCGGATGCCCTTTCAACTGCGAGTTCTGCGACGTGATTGAACTGTTCGGCCGTACTCCCCGGTTTAAAACAAATGAGCAGATCCTTAGAGAACTGCAGACTCTGTATGACCTGGGTTACCGGGGCCATATCGACATGGTTGACGATAATTTCATCGGCAACAAGAAAAAAGTAAAAGAGTTACTGAGGGAGATCAAGGCCTGGACAAAAGCAAGGAAATACCCGTTCTATTTCACAACGGAAGCCTCGGTTAACCTGGCCGACGATGACGAACTTCTGCAACTCATGCAGGATTGCGATTTCAGATATGTATTCCTGGGAATTGAAACCCCCGAGAACGATGCGCTTGCCCAAAACAATAAGAACCAGAACGTAAACAAGCCCATAGAGGAGGCAGTAAACAAGATTCTTTCTTATGGGATGGTCAGCAATGGAGGATACATCATCGGGTTTGACAGCGAAAGCAGGCAGATAGCCTCCAATATGATCAATTCCATACAGGAATCGGGCATCTGCATGGCTATGATAGGATTGTTGTATGCCCTTCCCAATACCCAGCTTACCCGCCGGCTGGAGACTGAAGGCAGGTTGTTCCACCTCCTTTCCCAGAATGTTGGCGACACAGATATAGACCAGATGACCAGCGGGCTTAACTTTGCCACCCTCATCCCGCGTGCTGAAGTCCTTAAAAATTACATAGAAGTTCTCGGTAATGTTTACGATCCACAGAATTATTACAAGCGTGTTATTTACACAGGCTTGAAAATCAGGCCGAAATACAGGCATAAACCCTCGTTCTCAACCTGGCTTATCTACATGAGGTCCTTCCTCAGGGTTTGCAGGGAAGCCGGGTTCTCAGAGGAAACCGGGAAGCATTACTGGAAGATGTTCTTCAGGGTTATCTTCAGGAACCCTTCCGGGATAGAAGCCGCAGTGAACCTCGCAGCCATGTTCATCCATTTCCAGAAACAGAGGAAGTATATAATCACATCGGTGAAAAACACCCTGGCCGTTATGGAAAATAAAAGTGAAGAAGCCTTTAATAACCGGATGACGGGAAAAAGCATTCAAAAACCTGCCATGGTTCCGGAAGTACATTGTTAAGGTTCAATCTCAGGGAATATTTCTTACTTTTATATTCCTTAAACGACCTTCTTTATAGTCCATGAAAACCCGGGCCATATTTGTCCTGATTATCATTGCTTCATTACGTGTAGTCGCACAGCAACCCACCCCTGTCGAGCAACTCAAAGCACTTATTGAGAATTACCAGTATAAAGAGGCGGTTGCACTTGCCGAAAACCTTCGTTTAACAGATACCACAAGGACCGATATTTTACTCCCCGAAGGGGAAGCAATGTCGGCCCTGTTCCGTTTTAAGGAAGCCGAAAACCTCTTCCTGAGGGCCTGGCATGCCGACAGCAGCAACCTCAGGATTATGAATAAGCTTGCCGGACTGTACCGTCAAACCGGCGAGACCGAACAGGCGGTGCACTGGTATAAGAAGATCATTGTAAAAGATTCCCTGAATGAATCTGTATGTTTACAGCTGGCTGCTATTTATTCCCAAACCGAGGATAATCCTGCCGCTTTTAAACTGTTGCTCCCACTTTACAAATACAATTCCACATCCTTTTACCTGCTGAAACAAATTGGTAACGTTTGCCAGGATCTCAGGAAACCCGATTCAGCCCTGCTTTTCTATTACCGTGCGCTGCACGTCAATCCTGCCGATGCAGGGGTCATGGTTAAAGCAGCCAACATCCTCATCCGCCATAAAGATTATGATTCGGCAGTTGCCATCACATCCAGGTTTATGCAGGAAAACCCAAAGGCCTTTTCAGTAATGCGCCTTAACGCTTATGCCACTTACCTTCTTAAAGACTACCCGGGTTCAGCCGAACGGTTCAGGCGGTCGATGCGGATGGGCGATAACTCGAAATTCACCTTGAAATACCTGGGACTTTGCCGGTATAAGCTTGAAATGTACGACTCGGCTGTTCCTTCCTTCAGGAAAGCCTATGTTCTGGACACCACCGACATGGAGGTCTGTTTCTATTACGGGGTCTCGGCCATGCGCTCATTCAGCCCGGATACCGGGCTGTGTTACCTGAAGAAAACAATGAGAATTATTATGCCTTCCGAACAGTTCCTGCTCACACTGTATGCCGAACTCGCCGGGGCATACAATTTAAACTCAAAACCTGATACCGCCCTGGAAATTCTTTTAAAAGCCCATAATACAGACCCAAAGGACCCGGCCATAGTTTTCAAGATCGCTTACCAGTATGATTATTACCTCCGCAAACCATCCACGGCCCTGCCCTGGTATGAGGCGTTTATGAAGATGAAGCCGGCCGATTCAAAATCAGCACAGAGCCTGCCCCAGGTGATGTCATACAGCGTGTATGCCCGCAACAGGATCAAAGAGCTTAAAGACTATAACAAACATAAAGCCCCGTCGAAGTAGAACCCGCTTCTCTTCAGCTTTTCTTATCTTTGCAGCAACCTGATTCCAATGCTGCAGAAATTTCTCAACGGGAAATTAATTACCTTTCTTACCGGTCTTTCTAAAAAGATCATACTGCCTGGCTTTGACGGGCTGCCCCTTCACAATGTATTCGGATTCTTCTTTAAAGGAATGCAGCAGGGTTATATTGCAACCAGGGCCTCTGCCATTTCGTTTTCATTCTTCCTTGCAATTTTTCCATTCCTGATCTTCCTGTTCTCGATCATCCCGTTTATCCCTATCGTAAATTTTCAGCAAACCCTGCTGACACTGATACAGGACTTCATGCCCGACATTGTATGGGCTTCGGTGCAGGAAACCATTACCGATATCATTACGAGGCCAAGAAGCGGGGTCCTGATCCTCAACTTTTTCCTGGCCCTGTACTTTTCAACCAAAGGCATGAAAAGCCTAATTGAAGCGTTTAATAACACTTACCATGAAATAGAATCTCGCTCAACGGTAAAGCAATATCTTATCGCATTCGTCCTGGTCATCATTATTTCCTTCCTGCTGATCATCGCGATCGGCCTCATGACCTTTGGGTTTAAACTTCTTAAACTCATCCTTCCCGATATTATCGTTAACGCGCATTTCTTTATTTTTCTTTTGCAGATACTGCGTTGGCTAATCATCCTTACCGCCCTCTTCTTCGCTATCTCATTCATGTACTTCCTGGCACCTTCCCGCGCCGACCGGTTCAGGTTCATCTCGGCGGGATCCACCTTATCCACATTGCTTATTGTGCTGACCACCCAGGGATTTAATTTCTATGTGGATAACTTTTCCCGTTACAACGCCTTGTACGGTTCAATCGGAACCCTGCTCGTGATCATGCTGTGGATCTACTCCAATGCATTTGTCCTTCTCATGGGATTTGAAGTGAACGCAAGCATCAGGGTTGCCGGCCATGACATTGCAGAAGCATACCAGGTGGAATAAGTCTAATTTGCTTTCAACTTGATGAACGGAAGAAGTATCTGCAGGAGTTCCTTCCTGTATGTAAAATAAATGAGAACGGCTGTAATTCCGAACTGTATACAGCCCGGGATGATGCCGGTCTTGTCGGGGATGAATACAAACAGTATAAAACCCGAAACGATCGCAATCAAAGGGAGGTAAATAAGTTTCCACATATTCAGTTTATACTCGAATACCTTGCGGCTTTCGATATACAGGAAAAAAGCCTGAACCGGTTTGATGAGGAAGTTCGCAATGACAGCTCCCATCAGTCCGAATTTCCATACCAGGGTGCTGCTCATGATGACCTGGATCACGGCTGAATAAAAGAAGATCTTAGGCAGGACTTTTGTTTTTTTAAAATAAAATAAGGGAGCAAGGAACATGTAAAAAGCCGGGCTTGTTGCATACCCCAGGCAAAGTATCCCGATAAAAGCAAAAGCCTGGTAATATAAGTGGTTCTTGACTACAATAGGGACCAGTACCGGGCAAACAATGGTTACGAGCGGCAGCACAAGCAAAGTGACTGCTGTAAACCCGTTGTAGTACCTGTTAACTTCAGGTGTACTTGAGTGAAGGTCCTTGTCTTTCCAGATAGAGAAAATTTTCGGCTGGATAGTATTGATAAGGCCCGTATGCAGCAGGCCAATTCCCATGGTTAATTTCACCGCCAGGTCAAAAATCCCCACGTAAGTAGGATCAACCATAAAATATTTGATGATATACCTGTCGATGTAATTCACGACCCAGATCATGATCCCGTAAACGATCATAGGGGCACAAAATGCAACCATCCCGTCGAGGTGCTTACGGCTGAATTTAAAACCATATTCACCAGTAATCATGATAATCGAGGCAATGCCCGATACCAGGGCCGGTATCAGCCGTCCGATGATAGGTCCGTAAAGGGTGTAGGGGAACGAAAACACTATTGAAAGTGAAGCTGCAAGGATTATGATAAAATTTGAAATGTTCAGGTAGAAGAAACGAACCGGGCGTTGCTGGTTGACCAGTAAGTTCGAATATGTTTTAAAAATCCCGTTGAATATTGCAGTGATTACCGTGATAAAACCAAAAGGAAAGAACTGCATCATGACATCGCCCCTGAAGATCACCCTGAACAGCAGGCTTCCCCCGGCCAGCATTATGAACATCACCGCGGTGCCAAGGGTGATCAGTGCCATCAGCACCGTTCCTATAAATTCATGATATGAGCTGGATAAAATACAGAAGGGTAAAATAGATGGCGTTGATCCCGAACTGTTCAGGAGTAAGCCAGGCAGTATAAAAGGGGATCAGGATGACTCCTGTGGTATAAGGCAGGGCCCCGATGAGGGAGTAGATCATTGAAGACTTGAAGAATTGCTTTGAGATCATGGTTTGCCCAAGGTATTCATTTATTATTGTATGCGGATGTCATGACAGTATTTGTTCAAACAACCCAAGCAGTTTCTCCCTGTGTGTGGGCAATGAGAAATTATCAAGGGCCCTCTGCCTGGCCTCTGCGCCTGTATTCAGCTGCAATGCCTGCCTGATAGCCGCTTCCAGCTCATCGGGCGCGCGTTTTTTTACGATGACACCTGTTTCCCCAATTGCGTCGGGAATTCCATTCACATCGGAACCTACCGGTATGCATTCGCAAAGCATGGCTTCGTTCAGGGTGAAGGGCATGCCTTCGGTAATGGAAGCCTGCACAAAAACCCTGGCCCTGTTGTAGTTCATGAACAGTAAATCATCGGGGCAATAAAACAGCACTGTTTCCAAATTGGGGATACCGCTGATCCTGTAGTTCTGTTCTATCCATTGCATGAATTCTTTCCTGAAACCAATCAATGTAAACTTGTTACCAGGCATCCTCCGGGCCATTTCAATAAAAAGATCGAACCCCTTATTGAAAAAATCGTTGATCCCTCCCATGGTGCCAACTGTAAGTATCCGGTCATTTTCCTTTGGGATCGTATTATCACGGTAAAATTTACTTGTGTCCACCCCGTTTGAAATAACCGTTATGGGCGTTTTTATACCGGGTATATAATATTTTATACCGTCCTTTTTCCCATCAGCAGAATAGTAAAAATTCTCATGCCAGATCAGTGACTTATGGTTCGGGATTATGTGCGATGCATTCCGCAGTGCATATTTAACACAGAGGCCCCTGAACTTTTTATAATAAACTCCCTTTTTCAGCTCGGGGTAACAGATAGCTTCCTGTCCGCCGGCAAAAATGATGGCTTTTTTCCCCATCAACCGGGCCATAAATACGATCACCGCCGCATGGTAATCGGCAAACCAGGTAACAAAAGCCGAAGAATCCTTATTGTTTTTCAGGATAAAGCCGGCCAGTGAAATCATGTTGCTGACAAATTGAAGGCCTTTCAGGTTCTTAGGTAAAAGGTATGGAACGACGGTATAGCGTTCTTCCAGTATAGCTTGGTCGATCTCGTAAAACGCAGTATTCCCGCTTTTGATATAAAGGATCTTCTCCATTAATAAAGAGGATTGGCGTACCGCCGGATGACTTCACTGCTTACCCTGCCTTCGCACAAAATGACAAGCCGCTCCGCAACATTTTTCAGTTCGCGGATGTTTCCCGTCCATTTCATATTTTTAAGCTCTTCCATTGCATCCTCATCCACATCGAGCATGGGTTTACCCTGCTGGTTGCAGTATTGGCCTATAAAATGACGGACCAGAAGGGGAATGTCTTCAATTCTTTTTACCAGGGGCGGCACATCAATAATGATAACGCTTAAACGGTGATATAAGTCTTCCCTGAAGTTCTTATTCAGTATCTCTTCTTTGAGGTTTTTATTCGTTGCGGCGATCACACGCACATCAACCGAAATTTCCTTTTCCCCTCCCACCCTTGTGATCTTGTTTTCCTGGAGGGCCCTCAGCACTTTCGACTGGGCCGAAAGGCTCATGTCGCCTATTTCGTCAAGGAAAATCGTCCCGCCGTCGGCCTGCTCAAAATCCCCTTTATGCTGTTTTACGGCCGAGGTGAATGATCCTTTTTCATGTCCGAAGAGGTTGCTTTCGATCAGTTCGGAAGGGATGGCGGCACAGTTCACTTCAACAAAAGGCCCGTCGGCCCTGTTGCTCAGGGCATGGATATGGCGGGCCACCAGTTCCTTGCCTGTCCCGTTCCCGCCTGTAATAAGGACACGGGCATCGGTAGGAGCAACTTTTTTAATAATTTCCCATATACCGTTCATGGCATCCGATTCCCCTACCATCTCGTAATTCATCCCGACCTTTTTACGGAGCTGTTTGGTCTCGTTGACCAGCCTGCCTTTGTCCATGGCGTTACGAAGCGTCACCAGGAGGCGGTTCAGGTCGAGGGGTTTTGCAATATAATCGTAAGCTCCCTTACGGATGGCCTCCACCGCAGTCTCAATGGTCCCGTGGCCCGAGATCATAATGACGGGGGTTTCGGTAAAACTCAGGAGCTGGTTCAATACCTCCAGGCCATCCATTTTAGGCATCTTGATATCGCAGAGAATTGCATCATAATGATGTTCCCTCGCGAGTTTCAGCCCCTCAGCCCCATCCCTCGCATCATCCACCCTGAATTTCTCATATTCTAGGATCTCATGGAGGGTACTCAGTATACTCTGTTCATCATCTATTACAAGAATTCTCGGCATTCTTCAGATTTGAGAACAAAAGTAGTTAATTCTTAGGTAATTTTGCGAATTGACAGGCAGCGCATAATCCGCAGACTTAAATGAAGAAACACATCCCGCATCTTGCATCCTTTCTCATCCTGATATCCTGCATCCTGCCAGGTTACGGACAATCTTCCTTTACGGGCACAATGAAATACACCTGGGCCGGGGGCCTGAATGCCTGCCAGTTCTGTTCTATCGACCTGAACCTTGACGGCCTGAACGACCTGCTTATTTTTGACCGACATGGGAACCGCAAGCTCACTTTCATTAACCAGGGCGGAGTGGGTCAGGTCAATTACAGATATGCGCCGGAGTATGAGGCCCTGCTGCCCGAAATGCAGGAATGGGTGATCACGGCCGATTACAACTGCGACGGCAAAATGGATATCTTCACTTATGGTTACGGGGGCGTAAGGGTATTCAGGAACACCTCGGCAGGCAGCCTGAGCTTTCATCTGCAAACCGATCTTCTCAAATCATGGTATTATACCGGGTATGTCGGGATACTTGTAACTTCGGCCGATTATCCTGCGATTGCCGATATTGACGGGGACGGGGACCTGGACCTTCTTACCTTTTTCGGACTGGGTTCTTACATGGAATACCATAAGAATCTTTCCATGGAAAAGTTCGGCAACTGTGACAGCCTCGATTACAGGCTGACCGACCATTGCTGGGGCAAATTTAAGGAAAGCGAGGGTGGGAACCGCATAACGCTGAATGCTGTTTGCCCTTACAAATCGTCAGATGATCTTGTGACTGCGGATGGCTTGGGCCCTCCCAAACATACCGGGTCCACTTTGCTTGCCAATGACCTGAACGGAGACGGGCTCACCGACCTCATAATAGGAGATGTGGATTTCCCGAACCTGATTGCACTGATAAACGGGGGGACCAGGGATTCGGCACTGATGGTAAGCCAGGACTCTCTTTTCCCTTTTTACGACAGGAGCATAAAACTGTTTTCCTTCCCTGCACTATCCTGGCTTGACCTTGATAATGATGGAATTAAAGACCTGGTGGTATCTCCATTCGACCCCTCTTATTATAATGCTGAGAACACTAAAAGTTGCTGGTTCTATAAAAACACGGGAAGCAATACCAACCCTCATTTTGTATTCCAGACCGAAAACTTGTTCCAGTCGGAAATGCTGGATTTTGGGAGTGGTTCGAATCCTGTTTGCGCTGACCTTAACGGAGACGGGCTGCAAGACATTATTTCGGGCAATTATGGGTACTATGATTCTTCGGCATATCATAGCGGGTACCTGCAATCGTACTATACTTCTTCACTGGCCTGGCTTAAAAATACAGGCAGCATTGAGTCGCCTTCATTCGAACTTGTAACGACCGACCTGGCCAATGCCTCCCGTTTAAAGGTTCATGGCCTGTATCCCGCATTCTACGATCTCAATAATGACGGCATCCTGGATCTTTTATGCGGCGATGAAGACGGCAGCCTGATCTTTTTCCAGGGAAGAGGCGACAGCGCCGGGATACCCGTTTACGGCAGTCCGCAGAAAAACTACCAGCAAATCAAAACAGATGCATTCAGTGCTCCCCAGCTTTTCGATCTTGATCGCGACGGACTTGCCGACCTTGTCATTGGCCGGCAGAACGGCACCATGGTCTATTACAGGAACACGGGAAGCCCGGGGAACCCCGTGTTTACCCTGGGCCATGACAGCCTCGGCAAGATTGATGTAACAAATCACAATCTCTCCTATTTCGGTTACTGCACACCATTTTTTTTCAGGAATAAAAACCGGACTTACCTTCTGGCCGGGTCGGAGGAGGGGAAGATGCACCTGTTTTCAGGCATTGACGGCAATCTTAACGGCAGGTTCACCGAAATTGATTCTGTAAACATCCTGATTGGAATTTCGGGTGACAGCCTCAGGATAGGCTGGAGGGCCTCAGGGTTTTTATCGCATTTGAGCGATCCACAGTATTACGATATGGTATGCGGAAATTTTAGTGGTGGTTTGAATTATTTTACGAAAGGCCGGACACCTGGCATACAGGAGCCAAAGCCGGATGAACCGGCGCTTTGCCTGAAGATATTTCCCGATCCTGCCGACATGGAGATCACCATCAGTATTGATAAAAACAGGAGCGGCAGGTTTGAACCTTCAGGAGGAAACCCGGAACCCTGTTTGCTTCGTATCTTTAATTCCATTGGCAGGGAGCTAATTCAAAAGAACTATATCCCCGGCTCGCCAATCGCAACCGCCGCCCTTCCCCAGGGCATGTATATTGCAGTGCTGTCTTTCCCCGTATCCTCAAAGGAAGTCCGGGGAAAATTCCTAATAACACGAACTGCAAAACCGTAAGATCTCTTGTAACACATCCTTCTGCCCGTTATCCCGTTATCCCGCTATCCCGTTTTCCAGTTATCCAGTTATCCATTTATCCAGTTATCCAGTTATCCAGTTATCCAGT
>JAPLDN010000264.1 GCA_026391755.1 Bacteroidota bacterium | reverse complement strand
AAACCGGCCCGAACCATCGGAATGGATAATTGAATCCATTATTCCAACCTCCTCAGTGGTTGGTTCCATCAGGATAGCGCCAGCAGAATCCCCGAATAATACGCAGGTCTCGCGACTTGTATAATCGGTGATAGAAGACATTTTATCAGCACCTATTACGATAGCTTTTTTTACTGTCCCGGTTTCAACGTATTTGGATGCCGTAACAAGTGCGTATAAAAGGCCTGAACAGGCTGCGTTCATGTCGAACCCAAAAGCTTTTTTGATCCACGTCTTGTCGCAGACGATATTTGCAGTTGCAGGGAAAATCATATCCGGGGTAACCGTAGCACAAATTACCATACCGATCTCATCGGGGTTCGTGCCTGTTTTTTCAAGAAGAGCTTTGACAGCCTCAGCAGCCATGTCGGATGTGCCAAGGCCTTCGCCTTTCAGGATATGCCTTTCCTTGATCCCTGTACGGCTCATAATCCATTCATCCGAGGTATCCACCATAGCTTCCAGTTCCTTATTTGTAAGGATATAAGGTGGGACCCAGCCTTGAATCCCTGTAATTGCCGCTCTGATTCTGGTCATGAAAAAAAATGTTAAATATTGTTGATGGTATACTGCTCGAGGGCATGCTTGATCCTGGAAGGAAGATTGGCCTCAGTGATCTCCCTTGAAAGAAGGATCATGTTTTTTATAGCAGTACTGTTTGAGATACCATGGCCTACGATGACATTCCCGTTGACTCCCAGGATAGGGGTACCTCCATAAATCTCATAATTGAAACGGTCGAGGTAAGAATCTTTGATGCCTCGTTTTACAAGAACGCGGTACATGGCTTCGACCTGTTTAAGCACAATGTTGCCGACGAAACCATCGCAGACAATAACATCCACATTGTCCCTGAATAACTCCCGGCCTTCAACGTTACCAATGAAATTAAAATCCTTTGACTCTTTCATCAGCTGGAAGGCCGATTGGGTTGTAAGGCTTCCTTTTTTTTCTTCAGAGCCGATATTCAGAAGACCCACGCGGGGATTTTTAACATGAAATACATGCTCGGAAAACAAGGATCCCAGCAAACCGAACTGGTACATCACATCGGGCTTGGCATCGGGATTTGTTCCCACATCGATAAGAATCGACATCCCCCCGTTCTCCTTGGCTATATAAGCAGGAGAACTGGGGCGTATAATACCCTGGATATTACCGACACTGTATATAGCTCCGACAAGCATTGCCCCGCTGCTGCCGGCACTGGCAAAGGACTGGATCTCCTCATGCTTCAGCATGCGGAAACCTGTCGAAATGCTTGAGTTCGGCTTGTTGACAAGAGCTTTTGTTGGGCTTTCATCCATCTCAATGAGATCAGGAGCATCCACGATCTCAAACATCGCCGGACTTACATTTTCTTCTTTTAAAAAGGTAAGGATATTATCCTTATCTCCTATCAAAACGATCCTGTCGGTGGAAGGCAATTCTTTAAGAGCCATAATTGCGCCATGCATAGTAGCATTCGGTGCAAAATCACCTCCCAATACATCTAAGCCGATCTTCATTAGTCAGAATTTAGTTAAACAACTGAATAATTAATCGGTGAATGACCCTGTAAAACAGGATTATTCAGCAGCCGACTTTTCAATAGTCTGCTTCCCGCGGTAGTAACCGCATTCAGGACATACCCTGTGATAAAGTACAGGTGCACCGCAATTCGAGCAGAGAGCAAAGGTAGGACTTTCAGCTTTATCATGAGTACGTCTTTTATCCCTGCGCTGATTGGAAATTTTTCGTTTCGGATGTGGCATACAAAATTAGATTTAATAATATTAATAACACTATTTTTTTTCCCTGAGTTTATTCAGAACCTCCCATCGCGGATCAGGCGCATGCGATTCCTTTAACTCTTCAAGTTTCTTCAAAATGTCAGGATTGCAAAGGGGTTTACCCTTGATGTCAACCCCGTGAACACGGTGAACCGGAAGCATAAGACTTACATATTCATAAATGAACTGGCTCAGATCAAACCTGCTCTCCGATTCCTTTACGATCTGGACATCTTCGCTTTCTTCTTCATTATGGTCACTAAGCTTTACGACCAGGTTTTGCTGACCTTCAATCTTCACTGTAAGTGGATCCCCGCAACGGTCACAGAACACGTTGACATTTCCACGGATATCGAAACGGAAAACAATCATCCGGTCTTCCTTCTCCATATCAATGTGCACAATTACTTTGCTTCCCGTGACATCATTAAAACTGTAATGTTCAAAGAACGATTGATCCAGATCGAAATCAAAACTATATGTCCCAGGTTTCAATCCACTGAACTGGATCTGATATTTTTCCATCTTCTCCACTTCCTTTGAAAAAGCCTGCAAAATTAAAAATTAATTTGGTGACTACCAAACCTGTAATTAGTTATATATTTGTATTTGCACATATTAGTCCTTAAAATTCAGCTGTATGTTCAATGAGATTATTGCCTGGATGATCCCTTTCATGCCCAGGAAACTCGTATGGGTTTTTTCAAAAAAATACATTGCCGGCGAGACTATGGATGATGCAATAAAAGTGAGCAGGGACCTCAATTCCGGGGGAATCAGGATTACCATAGATCTGCTGGGAGAATTTATAACAAATCTCGAACAGGCAGCTGAAAATAAAAAAGCATACCTGGCCATTATAGAAAGGGTGCAAAAAGAAAATATAGACGGGAATTATTCCCTGAAACCTACCAGTTTTGGGTTACTGCTTGATAAGGAACTCTGTTATAAGCACATCAGGGAGATAGTCGCCTACGCCGCTTCTTTTGGCAATTTTGTCAGGATAGATATGGAGGATTCACCTTGTACCGACCTTGAGATCGACCTGTTCAGAAGACTTAAGATTGAATTTCCGGGGAACGTGGGACTTGTTTTACAAGCTTATATGAAACGTACCCTGGCGGACCTGAAAGAGATGAAGGACCTTCATTCCGGGGAAACGCCTCTGAATTTCAGGCTTTGTAAGGGTATATACGTTGAACCTGAAGCTATCGCCTATAAGAAATACCAGGAGATCAATGAGCATTACCTGGAGGATCTGGAGTATATGTTTGCAAACGGCTATTACCCGGGCATAGCCACTCATGATAAGCCGCTGGTTGAAGGAGCATATAAACTGATAGAGAAATATAAAGTCCCCAAACAAGCTTACGAATTCCAGATGCTTTACGGGGTTACACCCGAATTACGAAAGAGCATCGTGGAAAAAGGTCATACCATGAGGGTGTATGTTCCATTCGGTAAAGAATGGTTCGGATATTCCACGCGCCGGCTCAAGGAAAATCCCAGGATGGCATCACATATAATCAAGGCGTTATTTGTGAGAGGATGACATTATTTGAATGCTTTCTCCGGCATACCGTCTCCACTGAGTTTCAACCTCTCAAAATATGATGGTGTCGGTTTGCCTTTCAATTTGTCGACATACATTTTGGCAAGATACTGTCCAAGCATAAATCCTTGTCCCCTCAGTCCGAGGAATAATCCCAGTTCGGGATCTATCACCATCCTTGGCTCAACATAATAACCTGCCCAAACAGCCTGGAACCCGACCGAAGAAAGCTCGGGTATCCAGTTTGTGAATACCTCGGAAGCGATTTCAACGAAATCCTCTGTATTGACTTTTATATTTTTATCTGCTTCCTGCGCGTCTACAGCCGGGGAAGCACAGCCAATGATCTGTCCTGTTTCTCCCAGCTGCTGCCCGTAGACTGCCGAAAACCCCTTGTATCTCCTCCTGTCGATAAGCATTGGGAGCGGACTGCCGTTATTCCCCAGCATTGGAAGGCGGCGGGTAATGAACGCCTGGTGTTTGACAGGATAAAGTCCCGTGTCAAAACCAAGGGTTTTAGCAATCCTACCTCCTTCGGGACCCAGTGCATTGATAAAGATCTCCGTCTCATATTCAACATACTCTTTCTGATGGTTTATCACAAGCACCTTGTATTGCCCGTTTACCTGGTTCACATCGACAAGGCGGCAATCTTCCTCTACCTTCCCGCCTCTTTCAATACCTATTCTGCGGATAAGGTCGATTACCCTTCCCGGTGTAGCCTGCCAGCAATTTTTTGTGACCAGGGCTGCTGAGTAATTGGTCATTGAAGGATTCATCCTCGGGGAAATTTCCTTCAGAAAATCCCCCGGTTCTACCATATAAGCATCGGACCAGGCCATGGATGCTTCAAGGGCGCGGTACATTTGCTCATCATGAGCAAAGGTCACATACAATATGTTTCTGAAATCAATGTTATGAATGGCCTGGAGCTCTTTAAAAATTTCAAGGTTATGGTTGGCAATATCACTTAATTCAGGAACTGAGAAATTTGGCCGTCCACCGGCAATATTCCGCCATGAGGCACCACGCCCGTAATTCAGCAATACCGGCTCCAGTCCTTCTTCGCTAAGGTAGCGGAATAAGGAGCTGCCCCCGATACCACCTCCGGCAACCACCGAGCGGACCTTGATTCTCTTTGTTTTTTTGCCGTTGATCTCTGTAATTACCTGCTCATGGGCATTCCGCGGATAAAGTTCGCCCATCGAAACCTGGTTCGAGAGTGGACCACGGGGCGTGGGTTCACCCACAATGCTGATCCCGGTTCCAGCCAGCCTTGTCTTGAGCCTTTTAATGCAGCGCTTTCCGCGACAAGCCCCCATCCCCAGCCGGGTTGTATGCTTAACCTCATCCACCGAAATAAACTTCCTCTCCCCTATCACCTCCATGATTTCGTCGAGAGTCACATCGTCGCAATGACAAACGTAGGTAGGTTCCTCCGATTCATGTTTGTATGGTTTGAACTCAACAGGCCTTGGGTAATCGGGCTTAACGATGAATCCCCTCACATTTACAAGGTCCCCGCCATGGATATCGGTCGCCCTAACACGTGCAATGTTTGTTTTGTTTGGTTTGCTCAGTATTTTTTCAACGATCCCCTGCCCGAGTTTTTTGCCGTTATTATCAACCAGGAAACATTCTGATTTTTCCTCAACTTCATATTCGATAGGAAGAAAAAGCCAGTCTTTTTTAAAGTTATATCCGAAAATGGCAAGACCTGGACATTGGTAAACACAGTCCATGCAACCGGTACATTTGTCAAAATCAATTTCAGGGACAGTGCTGGTGGATGACTTGGTGATGGCCCCGTTCGGACATGCAAATGCACAGGGATTGCAGGCGAAGCCATATAGGCAGTCGATAAGCACGAAGCCTTTTTCGTTCATCCTCTCGATGGTGGGCATAACCGGGTCGGGGATCACCCTTACCGGATGCTGCTGGGAATCTATATATTCCTTTGAAAGGGACAGGAAAGCATCATAATCGTACCTCTCGCCTGTCTCCTGGAGTATTTCGTATGCAACCTGCTTGCCGCGAAGTACGGCACTCGTCCCTTCCCCAATGCGTATTGCATCTCCTGCCCCGAAACATTTCCTGCCAAAGACTTCATTCCCTTTAATCAGCAGCTGATCGTCACATACCAGGCCGGTGCAGATGTTGATGGCGTCGATACCGTCTATAAGTTTTTCAGTCCCGGGAACTGGTTTGAAATTTTTACATTCTGCAACAATGGCGCCTGTAATCCCATCGTGAGTCTCATTGGGAATTGCTTTAAGCAGGATATGCGATGTAAGGACTGGAATTCCAAGCCTTCTCACCCTGTTGGCCTGCACAGGGAATCCACCTTCACAAGGCATAGCCTCGATGATGGCTTTGACCTTTGCACCAGCTTGCATAAGCTGGTAAGAAGTCAGGTATCCGATATTACCTGCTCCTACAGTAAGTATATTTTTCCCAAGCAGTGTAAGCTCGTTATTCATCATTTTCTGAACCACAGCAGCAGTAAACACACCAGGCAGGTCGTCATTCTCAAAAGTCGGCATGAACGGGACTGCCCCCGATGCTACAATCAGGTACTCACTGTCGACAAAGTATATCTCATCGGTAAGAATATTCTTTACTGCAAGCCGGCCGCCTTCCAGGATATCCCAAACAGTTGAATTGAGAAATATCCCTTCATGGCTTTCTCCAGCAAGAGTTTTTGCAATGTCGAAACCGCGCATCCCTCCGAATTTCTTTTCCTTTTCAAAGAAAAAGAACTGGTGGGTCTGCATAAGGAACTGCCCTCCTATCTTATCGTTATTATCTATTACTATGCAATCAACCTTATGATTGTTCAGCTCTTCACGGGCGGCAAGCCCGGCCGGGCCTGAACCTACGATGACAACAGTCGTCTTAAATACTTTAATGCGCTCATCCTTCCTGACTTCCACCGGGCTGGGCTCATAATTTGGCGGGATCTCCCTTACTTCCTTAACACCATCTACCCTGGTAATACATATGCGTTTTATCTGTCCGTCGACCAGCATCTCACAGGCCCCGCATTTTCCGATGCCGCATTCAAGGCTTCTTTCTCGGTTTCTCAGGCTGTGACTGTGAACCGGGTGACCTGCCTGATGCAGGGCGGCGGCAATAGTGAATCCGTTTTCACCGGTGACTTCACTGCCTTCAAACATGAAGGTCGCCGGCCTGGACTCAGGAATATCGAGAATAGGATGTTTGTTGATTTTATACATAGGTATTGTAAGTTCGTGGGGAAAATCGTGTTGAACGCGAAGGAAGTGATGATTGGGACGAATGTGATGAAAAAGAAAGGTTCATCAATAGAGTATCTTGAGTTAAACGAGGCTGTAAAATTACACAATTTTTCTTGCGGGCCCAAGTGCTGTGAAATTTATCACAGGTGGAAATCGAACCCAAATGAAAGCAGGCTTTCCATTCTTATGCGGCGGCTCACATCTTCATTGTAAAACACCCTTGTTTGCAGGCTGGTTTTAAGAAAGCGGTTGATCCTGTATGCAAACAGGTTCTTAAATGTCATATCCACTGAAGATTTATCACCCTTGAATAGCAGCATATCACAGTTCCATTGGATCTTTTTGAAGATCAGCCAGTCAATAATCAGGTGAAGGCTTATCCCGTATTCAAGAGAATAGTTGCGGCCTTTCTCAATACCATAAAATGAATCCAAACCCGTTTTATCGAATATACCCCGGTCGCGGATGTAAGTAAGTTTAGCGGAACTGATCCCGATATCAAGCATGCCGGCTGGCATTAAATTTATTCCAAGTCCGCCTGAAAAATTGCAAATCAGGGGTGTGAGAAATGATGAACTGATGGTTTTTATAAGCGGGCCGCCTCCCGGGGAATGCGCAACATCCCATGAATTAAATATCCTCGTGGTAATAACAGATGAAACTGAAAGCTGAATACGTTTTACTATCTCGCAACTAATCCTTGTAGTAAGGGTATTTTCATCTGTCTGAAATTTACTTATGCTGTCAAAATAGTATACCAGTCCAAGCATATGGACAAGGTCATTCGTCAAGTGGAACCTTTTGGATGAGATCCCGAACTTATACTTCAGGCTATGAAGAAAGGCCATTTGCCCCGTAGTCTTATCCTCAGGCCCATTCAGGCAATAATACCCTGAAACTGATATGCTGTAGGAGAATTCATTGCACAGGCTGAACCTTCGGGGAGTTTTCGGTATAACGGGCCTTAAGACAAGTGAATTGACCGAATCATCCCAGCAGAGGTCCTGGGCGCCCAGGCGCAGCGCAAGGAAGAAGGTCATCATCAAGCCAAGCATGAGCCGCTTTCTTCCTCCTGTCATACCGTGATTCTTCCAACATGAATAGTATTTGATCAGCGTGTTTTTATTTCGGTTTTGATCATATTGCCTGATGTATTCCAGAAATCAAGAATGTCGATATCAACAAACAAAACATTGACTTTCCCGCTCCTTGCAGGTTGTGAATTCAAGGCCGATACGGCAATCTGAAAGCTGGACATATTAAGTTTTCCAAGAAATTTTGCCCAGAATATTACACAGGTAAACGAATAATTTGAAGGATCAAGGTCAACTTTATCTCCAACCGGCAGTAAATTTCTCTTCAGTTTACTAAAGGTTGTCAGGGAATCAATTCTGTAAATCTGGTTGATTTTCAGATTACCGGCAAAATCTGTTTCAACTCCTGAGCAGAATGTCGAATCCTGGGTAATAATCCTGTATCCGCCTGAATTATAGAATTGTGATCTACCCGGCAGGTTTTTATTCTTAAACCAATCCACCAGGGTTGCAGAATCCCTGAAAACACAGAGATAACCCTCAAAATCCCGGTTGAATTTTATCAGATCATTTCTGACCGATTCAATAGTTTCAATCTGAGGGCTTCCAACGGCATATTGCCTCATCATTGCCGATTTACATGCAGTCAGCACTATCATAAGTACTGCAGCGAAAACAAGCAGAGTCTTCATATGTTTCTTATAATAAGGGTCCGGCTGAGAAAGCCGAACTTTTTCAGCCGGATCCATAATGTTGTAATATTGAGACATGGTTCTTTTAACCAGGGCCCTTATTAAATAGGGAAATCAATGGTATATGTCCCGGCCGAGGCATCATAAACAACCCTGTATGATCCGGGTTTAATTGTGACAGGACCTGCAACGCCAAGCAGTCTTGTTACAGTCTCTGAAAACGTATAGGAATCTTCAAATGTCACTGATCCCTTCTTGAAATAAGGAAGAGTGGATCCATTTTCATACTTCTGAAGGTCTGACTCGGAAACCATAAGCTCAAGCTGTCCGGCCTCAGAAATTCTTGCCTGGGCAGGGCAAAAATTCGAGCCTGATCCAACAAGTTTATCGGTTCCTAATTCTACATCAAAGCAGATCCCAAATCCTGTTTTACATTGGGTCTTGGGACGATGAAATGTAATAATGAGCTTTATCCAGACCGCAAAAGAAGGTGAAGGGCCAGGGTTGACAGCTACAGGGATATTCATTCCGGCATGAGCGGCTCCGGATAACATAAGAATGCTCAAAACACATATGGTAATAATTCTTTTCATGGATTTCAGGTTTTAATTTTCCAGGCTCCTGATACGGGGAGCGGTGCCGCCGGCCTTGCTTTTAAACGGGGAGGCCATAATCCCGCTGCTAATTATTTACAAGAACTCAATCGCTCCTATTTTAACTCGAATCCACACCCCCCCCTTTCTTTTTCTTCTTAATCCGGCTTGAAGCTGAAAGTGATATGGTATCCGAAAAAAAATATTTAATTCAATAGGAATCATTATTTTAGAGTAAACGCTTGGAAATTGTCTGAAAAATTTTTAGTATCTTTGCAGCCGGTTTTGAATCAGGATAAAAAATCAAAGGAAAACATGGAAAAAACAAAAGTTCTTTTTGTTACACAGGAAATCACGCCATACCTTAAAGACAGCCACATGGGGATGATAGGGCGTTATCTTCCACAAGGTATCCAGGAGAAGGGAAGGGAAATCCGCACATTCATGCCCCGTTATGGGAATATCAACGAGAGGCGCAACCAGCTTCACGAAGTTATCCGTTTATCAGGGATGAACCTGATTATCGACGACACAGATCATCCGCTGATTATTAAAGTTGCTTCAATCCAGCAGGCGAGGATGCAGATCTACTTTATCGATAATGAAGATTATTTTCAGAGAAAACATACTTTCTACGACAAGAATAACAAGTTTTTCGCCGATAATGATGAAAGAGCGATCTTTTATTCAAGGGGGGTGATCGAAACAGTTAAAAAACTGGGATGGGGCCCCGATATTATCCACTGCCACGGCTGGATGACAAGTCTTGTTCCGCTTTATATCAAGAAAGCCTATCCCGACAACCCGCTTTTCTCAGATACCAAGATTATTATTTCACTGTATGACGACGATTTCGCCGACAGCATGAATAAGAATTTTCCTGAAAAAGTTAAACTTGACGGAATAAATGCCAAAGACCTCAAACACTATAAAACGGCAAACTTCGTTAATCTAATGAAGTCAGCGATAGATTTCTCGGATGGTGTTATTATCGGGTCACCGTCGGTAAACCCTGAAGTTATGGATTACCTGAAAAACACAGATAAGCCATTCCTTGAATTCCAGCCGATGGACAGGTACATTGATGCATTTTCCGAATTCTATGACGAGATCCTTGTCGCTGAGCCTGTTTCAGTTGATTAACCACAAGATCCTAAACTGCCTTGAACTCAAAACTTCGCTTTTTCCTATCGGCACTCGGCATATCACTTCTGATTATACTGGTTCTTTTTTCATGTAAAAAAGATCCTTACGCGGTTGGCTTAGACCTACTTCCACCCGGCGACACTCTCAAAATCCAAACCACCGACACCTGTACGGTCATTGCATATACCCAGCGGGTCGATTCTGTTTATACCAGCAATTGTGCGGAGCTTTCCTTGGGAAGCCTGGCTGATCCTGTATTTGGCAATTCAACGGTCAGCCTTTACACCCAATTGCAGCCATCTTCCTCCTCTGTTAGTTTTGGCACTGCCCCTGTTGTTGACTCCCTGATCCTGATGCTGTATTATTCGGGCTATTACGGGGATACAACCACACAGCAAAGGGTAAGGGTTTATGAAGTAGCCGAAGATCTTCACATCGACTCGGCATATTATTCGAACAGGAAGATGCAGGTTTATCCTAACCTGCTGTCGGAACTCACCTTCAAGCCAAGGCCGAAGGATAGTGTAAAGGTTGGCGGAACGATGTATTCGGCACATATCAGGATCAACCTCAGCAAGTACACCAATTACTTTGCAAATAAATTGTTGTATGGCCCGCCTTCGGTATATGCGACCAATGCGCTGTTCAATCTGTTTATGAAAGGCCTTTATATTGAGACCCAGCCTGTGAATTACGGCGGGGCTTACCTGAAATTCAATATCGCCGAAAGCCTCTCCAAGATGATCCTGTTCTTTCATAACCAGTCTGCCGATTCGCTGAGCTATTCCTTCCTTCTTAATACCGGTTGCGCCAGGCTGCTCCATATCGATCATAACAATTATGCGGATGCTGATCAGAATCTCAAACAGCAGATGGTGAACCATGATACCCTGCTTGGCAAGAACATGCTTTATTTGCAGGGGTTTGGAGGAACCAGGATAAAATTCCGCATGCCTTATATGATGAACTTTGCCAAGAACCGGAAGATCGCTATCAATGACGCCCTGCTGCTGTTTGATAACGCTTCGACAGATACTACCCTGAGACCACCTCCAACCATCATCCTTATCCGCGACAGTTCAGGGTATATGGGATCTGTAATAGACGAGGCCGAAGGATCCAGCTATTTTGGAGGAATATATAATAAAACAACAGGATCCTATTATTTCAGGCTTACCCGTCACATACAAAAGCTTATTACCGGGTATTATTCCAAAAACAGGGAACTGTATATACAGGTTAATGATCCGACTTCCAGTTCACTTCTTATGAATCGAGTGACGATCAATGGCTATAACCCGCTGATGCAGGGAGCCTATTTATCCAGGTTCAGGTTACAGATAACCTATACCCTGCTGAACTGATCGTATCAAATTCTTTTTTCTTACCTTTGAAATTAAAATGGTTTTGTTATGTGCGGAATTGTAGCATATGTGGGCCCTAAACCTGCTTATCCCATCCTTATCAAAGGACTTCACAGGCTTGAATACCGTGGATATGACAGTGCCGGTCTCTGTCTTTTAAATGGCGAACTGAAGGTATGGAAATGCAAGGGTAAGGTTTCGGAACTTGAAAAATACATTGAAGGTGAAAACCTCGAAGGGACGATCGGCATGGCTCATACCCGCTGGGCCACTCACGGCGAGCCAAACCAGATCAATGCACATCCGCATTATTCCCAAAGCAAACATCTTTCCATTATCCATAACGGCATCATTGAGAATTACCTGGTACTTCGCAAGGAACTGCAGCAAAGAGGATATACGTTTACAAGCGATACCGATACCGAAGTATTGATCCACCTTATCGAGGACATTCAGCAGAATGAACATGTTGCGGTGGAAGAAGCTGTACGCATAGCCCTTACCCAGGTTATCGGGGCATACGCAATCGTGGTCCTTTCTCAGGATCATCCCGATAAGATCATTGCAGCCCGCAAGGGCAGTCCTATGGTAATAGGGATAGGTGTGGATGAATTTTTTGTCGCCTCAGATGCTACTCCCATTATTGAATACACCAATAATGTAGTTTTCATGAACGATGAGGAAATTGCGATCATTGAACGTCATCAGGAGTTGAAAATGAGGACTATCCGCAACCAGGAAAGGACTCCCTACATCCAGAGGCTTGAGATGAGCCTTACTGCTATTGAGAAAAGCGGGTTCCCGCATTTCATGCTGAAGGAGATATTCGAACAACCCCATTCCATAGAGGATTCAATGCGTGGCCGTTTGCATCTCGACCAGGATACTGTGACCCTGGGAGGCATCCGTGATTACCTTCCAAAGATATTGAATGCCGAGCGCATCATAATAACAGCCTGCGGCACATCATGGCACGCAGGTCTTGTTGGTGAGTATATTATTGAAGACCTGGCAAGGATACCGGTTGAGGTTGAATATTCTTCGGAATTCCGCTACCGCAACCCGGTGATCAGTGAAAAAGATGTCATTATCGCCATCTCTCAGTCGGGAGAAACTGCCGACACTCTCGCGGCAATTGAACTCGCTAAATCGAAAGGCGCCACTGTGCTTGGGATCTGCAATGTAGTGGGGTCTTCAATCGCCCGTGCAACCCACGCCGGGGTGTACACACATGCCGGCCCTGAGATCGGTGTCGCGTCCACCAAGGCATTCACAGCCCAGGTCGTTGTGCTGACCCTTATAGGGCTTCTGCTGGCCGAAAAAAAAGGTACTGTTCCCGAATCCCATCTTCATAAACTCAGGCTTGAACTTGGATTAATCCCATCAAAAGTGGAAAAGATCCTTGAACGGGCCAACAAGATCAAGGATATTGCAACGATTTACAAGGATCGTACAAATGCCCTTTATCTGGGTCGCGGATATAACTTTCCGGTTGCACTTGAAGGTGCGCTGAAGCTAAAAGAAATTTCCTACATCCATGCCGAAGGATATCCTGCCGCTGAGATGAAACATGGCCCTATAGCCCTTATCGACAAGTATATGCCTGTTGTTTTCATTGCCCATAAGCGCGGAATTTATGAGAAAGTGATCACTAATATAGAGGAAGTGAGAGCTCGTAAGGGAAATATCATCGCCATAATAACTGAAGGCGATGAGAGTGTGAAAAAGCTGGCCGATCATTATATCGAGATCCCAGATACCGAGGAAATGCTGATACCACTGCTTGCAACAATTCCACTCCAGCTTTTATCATACTATGTGGCCGTGATGCGAGGCTGCAACGTGGACCAGCCGCGTAATTTAGCGAAATCGGTTACAGTCGAGTAGCAACAGCTGCCCAGTCGACCAGCTTCCAGAAATCAGCTATATAATCGGGGCGTGCATTGCGTTTGTCAATGTAATAGGCATGCTCCCAAACATCGCAGGTAAGGATGGGATTTGCTCCACCCTTCAGGGGGTTGCCTGCATTGCTTTCCTGAACAATCTCCAGCGAGCCGTTTTCCTTCTTTACCAGCCAGGCCCAGCCTGAACCGAAAAGAGTAGCGGCAGCATTCGAAAACTTTTCCTTGAATTCGCCGAATGAACCAAAATTCTTATTAATAGCTTCAGCAAGTGCAGCTGTTGGTTCCCCGCCGCCCTGCGGCTTCAGACAATTCCAGTAAAACGTGTGGTTCCACACCTGGGCCCCGTTGTTGAAAATCCCGCCGGAGGCTTTGCGGATAATGTCTTCAAGGGAAGCATTCTCAAATTCGGTGCCCGGAACCAGCTTATTCAGGTTGTTCACATAGGCCTGGTGGTGCTTGCCATAATGATATTCAATCGTTGCCTTTGAAATATAGGGTTCCAATGCATCCCATGCATACGGAAGTTTAGGAAGTTCGTGTACCATAATTATCGTTTTTAAATTTTATGTTGCAAAGATACAAAGTCTTACCTCAAAAATAAAATTATTTAGAATGATTCTTGATGACTTCCACCGCTTTGATGAAAGCAGGGTCGATGGAATTCAGTATCGGATAAAAACCTTCATTGTCGAGAAGGTTCCTCCCGATATATGCCTTTATAAGCACCTTTGCCCTATGATCACTCTCAGGAAGGTTTTTGCCTTCGTGCTTCAATCCTTTCTTCAAAGCATAAGCCAGGAAGTCGGCATACATCGCATCGGAGATAGTAAACCCTGACTCGAAGTTATCTACGTTTTTAAACCGGCTCAGCCGGGGCCTGAACTTGTCGGTATAGTCAAAGGCCCACTGGTATACCAGGCTCTTATTTACTGCCAGGTTATAAAATTTAAGGGTTGAGTCCTTTTCAATAGGGATAAAGATATCGGGCATGATCCCTCCCCCTCCGTAAACAATCTTTCCCGACAGGGTTTTAAATTTAAGGGAATCAGGGAACTTGATGCTGTCGGGATGTTCCAGTTCGCCGTTCAGGTAACGGTGATAATAATCGCTGTTATACTTATCCAGCCCTTCTTTATACGGCTTCTGTATACAGCGGCCGCTGGGCGTATAATAACGCGCAACGGTAAGCCTTACCGCGCTTCCGTCTTTCATATTGAGCTGTTCCTGTACAAGCCCTTTCCCGAAGGAGCGTCTTCCCAACACAATCCCCCTGTCATTATCCTGGATAGCCCCTGTCACGATCTCTGCAGCAGAAGCTGAGAATTCATCTATCATCACCAGGAGGTCGCCATGCTCAAACAAGCCTTGCCCGTCGGAGGAATATTCTTCTTTATCATGATTTGCCCCCCTGGTATAAACGATAAGCCTTCCTTTCGGGAGAAACTCATCCGCAATATCAACAGCAGCAGTAAGGTACCCTCCCCCGTTCCCCCTAAGGTCCAGGATAAGTTTCTTCATTCCGCTTTGCTTTAACTGCTCAAGGGCTGCATGCACTTCATCGTGGGTGGTAGCCGAGAAATTATTAAGCTTGATATAGCCAATTCCGGGCGCAGCCATATAAGCGATGTCCATACTGTAAGTCGGGATTACGTCCCTTGTAATCGTATAATCGATAAGGTCTTTCACTCCCCTTCTGAAAATGCTGACGGTAACCTGGGTGCCCTTTGGGCCTTTGAGTTTACGCATGACATCGGTATTCGAGATCTTGATACCGGCTACATTTTTCCCTTCGATCTTAACGATGCGGTCCCCGGCTTTTATTCCAAGTTTTTCAGATGGTCCGTTTGCAACCGGAAGGATCACCGTTACAGTATCACTCTCGATCCGGAACTGCACCCCAATTCCTTCAAAACTTCCCAGCAAAGGGTCGGTGGCATCGTGAAATTCGGCAGAGGTAATATACGTGGAATGGGGATCAAGGCTTTCAAGCAATCCCGTGATTGCCTTTTCTTCGAGTCTGGCCTTCCCTATCGTATCCACATAATTTTTCTGAACATATTGTAAAACCTGGTTCAACTTGCCGGAACCCTGAATTTTAAAAAGGCTGAGTACCGGGGTATGACTGTATAACCATATGCCCAGGAACATCCCTGCTATCATAACAAGGGCAAACCAGACCGGCATGTAAGGATTTATTTTCTTCTTTTCCATGATTCAGATATTGCCGTCAAAGATACCGAATTCCTGTTTGTGCAGGACCAGTTGGAACGCAATAACTACTAAATCAGGGATGTTCAGGAGGATAATTTCCCCCGGGAAGTTCAATCTTCCCTGAGAACGTGGCAATCGAAAGGCACACCCACCTTCTCGCCATCTTTTCTGAGGTCCTCTACAATAGGTTTGATAAGTGGTACGCCATGCTCCTGGTTATACTTTGCATATTCGAACTCCTTTTCGCCTGCAACCATGATCTCATCACGGCCGACAGCCAGCGGGGATTTTTTCAAAAGGTCTATCATGGCATCCATTGACTCCTTGAAGTCGAAAACAGGCCTGAACGACTCTATATTGATCGCCATAAAAAAATGAGAAACGCCCGTAGGTTCAGGCCTGCCAGGCCCTCCGACATTAGTCAGGAAACTCCCGCCCGAAAGTATTGAACAGAGAACTTCAACCAGCAGCGCCAGTCCGTATCCCTTATATCCTGCGGTGATTTCCATCCCTCCGAGAGGCAGAAGAGCCCCGTGCCCACCGGGTTTGATCTTCGCGGGATCATTGGTAGCCTGCCCGTCTTCATCAATTCCCCATCCTATCGGGATATGTTCATGCTTTTTCTCATAAATCTGGATCTTACCGTAAGCAACAGCCGAAGTCGCCATGTCAAGAAGATAAGGGTAATGAGCTCCCGACGGGGCTGCCAGGGCGATTGGATTTGTTCCCACAACTGCTGTCCTGCCATAAGTCGGGGCAACGAGAGGCTGGGAATTTGTAAGGCTTAACCCTATCATTCCTTCCTCGAGCGCCATCATGGCATAATACCCGGCTATGCCGTAATGGTTGCTGTTTCGCACGGTAACGGCGCTGATCCCCGATTTTTTTGCTTTTTCGATCGCAATCCTCATGGCTTTGTGAGAAGTCACCTGCCCAAGCCCGTTCCCTCCGTCTATCAAAGCTGTTGAAGAAGATTCATTAACCAGCTTGTAGGGCGTTTTTGGATCAAGCCATCCCTTACTGATCCGGCTGCCATAATAAGAGCCAAGGCGTTGCATACCATGTGATTCCACACCCCGGATATCCGCACAGATCAATACCTTGCCTACTATCTTTGCATCCTCGGCAGGCACGCCGAGTTTTGTCATATAGCGGATTACAAAATCCATCAGATCATTCCGGTTAAACCTGAGAGTTGGTTCCATATGTTGCGTATTATTTAATGAAATTTTCCACTACCCATTCAGCAAAGGGGAAACTACTTGTAAATGCCGGGGAAACAGCATTCAGCACATGGATCGTTTGTTTATCCCCTTCCACCACGAAATCCATGACCAGTTCCAGGGTCTTCATATTCATTAGCTGGGCACGAATGCCGGGCCTGCTCCATTCGGTAAATCCCGATTTGTCGATCTTATGCACAAGTTTTGTTGCCATACTCACGAAATGGGACTTATTGTATTTGGCCATCTCTTCAAATGCAAGGCTGCGGAAGCCAAAAGCATTGCTCATGAAAAGCCTTGCCTCCCAACCCATAATATTGAAAAGTTCTTTCATCCTGAAATTGTCCATCCCTTTATAGTTTTCCCTCCAGAAAGCCGGGATAGAGGTCGGACCTATTTTTATAATGCCGTCCACTGTAACAGTATAGTGGACCCCGAGAAAAGGATTTTTCAGATTGGGGACCGGATAAATATTGGTTTTTATCGGCTTGTCCTTTTTTGTGTATTTCAGATAAATTCCTTTGAAAGGTATAATCGTATAGTTCTGTGAGAAACCGAAATCCTTCGCAATTTTATCTGCATAAAGCCCGGCTGCATTGATAATCTTGCCGGCCGAAATCTGCATACCTCCCGTTGTTTCAACAGTGTTGGCATCGGTCTTCCGCTTGTAACCCTCTGAAAAATGAAATTTTACACCAAGGGACTGTAATTCTTTCCTGATAAAAACATTGACTTCCGTTGGATCAACCGTTGCGGTATCCGGAGAGTAAAGGGCCACCTGGGTGGTTTTTGCATTGGCATCGATATCCTTCAGTTCCTGCTCGCTGATTACTTTTACATTAACGCCATTTTTTCTGCCCCTTTTCTCAAGTTCATAGATGCCATCTATCTCCGACTCATTCGTGGCTACTACAACTTTCCGGCATTCATTGATCTTCAGCCCGTTCTTCTTAACATATTCTTTCATCCGGATATTGCCATCCCGGGTAAACTTTGCTTTCAGCGAATCGGCCGAATAATAAAATCCGGCATGCAGCACCCCGCTGTTCCTGCCGCTGCTGTGATATGCGACATCCGGTTCTTTTTCTATAACGACAATTTCAGCCTGCGGATAACGTGATTTAAGTTCCCTGGCGATCGCGAGCCCTATGATGCCCGCTCCTATGATCAGATAATCTGCTTTTTCACTCATTTTTAACAGCAGTTACACTGTCGACAAAATATTCAGTATCTCCCCTCCAGAAAAGCTTCCCGTTCTTCTCGGTATAATGCAGGGTCACAAAACTGCCTTCCAGGTGCGAAAGTTTCCCGGCAACGTCCTTGTCGGTGACCGAAAAAAGAAATTTCTCGGAAGCCAGGGCAACATTCTGGCTGCTTCTGACGCTGCTCAGGATCATCTCACCCTCCCAGGTCTTGAAGACCTGGCCGCGTTTAGAGAATTTTTGCAATAATCCGGCCCTGTTTCCTTCACTGAAAGTGAAGTAATATTTCCAGTATATAAAAATTGCAAAGACGACAAGCAAGATCACAATGGCCCAGGTATAAAACTTTTTAATCTTGGATTTCATGGTATGGGAATTTAATCTACAAACATAAATATTTGCATTGATAAAAAAAACTCGTGGAAGAAATTTTACCTTGTCGAAAGCCCGGGCTATGCTTTGCAAGGCAAGCAGATTATTCTGTATTTTCGCGGATTATCCTTTAGGCTTACCCAGTATCAAATTTTAAACTTTACTGATGATAAACTGTCTTTTAACCGGAGGTTCCGGTTTCCTTGGAAAATTTATCATTGCGGAAATGCTTTCCCCCGATTCCCCTCTTCCTCTGAAATCATTGAGGATCTTCGATTCGACCGAATACAAAGGCCAGGCCGATCCCCGGATTGAATTTATCAGAGGGGATATACTTGACCAGCAATCCCTCAACAATGCCTGTAAAGGCATTGATGTTGTCATTCATTCCGCTGCCATAGTCGACTGGGGCACCCATCCCCCCGAAAAGGTTTATGCCGTGAACACAAAGGGTACGGCCAATGTCATTAATGCCTGTAAGGCGGATGGCGTGAAAGCGCTTGTCTTTACGAGCTCCCTCGATGCGGTGTTCGGGGGCAAGCCGCTGGTAAATATCGATGAAAGCATACCCTATCCCAGGGAATATCCGAATATGTATTGCAGGAGCAAATGCGAGGCCGAGCAACTTGTTTCGGCAGCAAATGAGGAAGGGTTAATGACAGTTATATTAAGGCCTGCGGATATCTGGGGAGAAGGTGATCCCTTTCATATCGGTTCCCTGTTAGATATGGCTAAAGGCGGGTTCTATGTGAGGATTGGCGACGGCAGTTCAAAATCACAGCATGTATATGCAGGGAACATGGCTGCAGCGCTTATCCAGGCTGCAAAAGCCTTGCTTGAAGGGAACAACCGCATCCCGGGCCAGGCCTATTTCATTACTGATTCCGGGGGCTGTAATTTCTTTCATTTATATGATGCAATCGTTGCAGCAGCCGGGTACAGGATATGGCCCGGGTTCTGGATCCCCCGGCCTGTGGCTTACGCGATAGGGGCCATGACGGAGTTTTCGGCCCTGCTCATCCGCCCGTTCAAAAAAATAAATGTGAAATTCAGCAGGTTTGCTGTAATCTATACCTGCAGTGATTTTACATTTTCATCGGAAAAAGCGGTAAAGGATTTCGGGTTCAAACCGAATTACAGCGAGGAGGAAGCGTTCAGCAGGACAGTGGAATATTACAAAAAAGTAAGGTGACTGGCGACTAGTGACTGCCGACTGCCGACTAAAACGTAATGACCCTGCCCTGTCCCTGCAGGTACTGGGTGAGCACTTCCCCCATATATTTAACTTCAATCCCCAGGGACCTGATAACTGAAGTAACTCCGTATGCTTCGGTGCAACCCCTGCAGGCTTCAACATTGATGCCGCTTTGCTGGACAAAATCCAATTCCCCTTGCACATCCTTGTCCTGGGCAAGAAGCCTTGCCGAGGGACCCCAGATGACGAAAGTTTGTTATGGTCCTGATGAAGATTTTACTATTTCGTGGAGGGCAGCCTGAATTCGCCGTACAATTCCTTCTCCAAATATTTCTTTTGCCTCGACAGCTCATCAACTTCAATCTGCTGATCGGGGGTCACCGACTTCATCATCATGAAGTACTTGAGTTTAGAACCGGCTACTGAGTCCTGCTTCAGCATTGCCTGGTATTCGGCATTCACAACCCAGTAATAATCCTGCCAACATTTCCTGAGTTGTGCCGAAGGCAGAACATATGAGAAATACTGAGCCAGCAGCCGCCTTGGGCCCACTTCCTTGTTTAAAACAATCAGGTTGGTCACATAATGATCGTACTGTTTGGCCTCATTGAGTCCTGCAGCACGATCCCGAAAGCCATAGTCGATAGTCATGGTAACTATGACCAGGGCCACCGATCCGATCAGCCATTTGACGACATCGAAGATCAGTTTTAACTTCTGAAGCTCCGTGATTGGAGCAGCTGTTTTTGGGGATTCGGATTTTAAGGGTTTCTCTTCCATACATTATTGTTTAAGTGACTGGTGAACAGCGACTGTTGACTAGTGAACAAATATAAGGAGTAATAAACCGAAAATCAAGTATTACAATCCTGCAACCAGCTGCTTGAGCGTGGTCTCTGCAACTTTAAGATTGAATTCGAAGTCGTAAAACCTTGCCAGGGAGTTGGCATAACTTTCCTGTGCCTGCCTTACTTCGAGAGCCGTAGTTTGCCCGAGCCTCAGCCTTTCAAGGGATATCCTGAGGTTTTCTTTCGCCAGTGTCAGGTTGTCCTTTTCAATCCCCAGCAGGGTTTTCTGGTCATCGAAATCGGTAAGTGCAGTCTTCAGCTCTGTGTTGACCTGGAGTTTCACATTATCGAGGCTGTATTGCGATGACTGAAGCTGGATTTTTGCTGCTTTTACCTGTCTTAAGGCATTGCCTGCCTGGTAAACCGGGATTACAAGGCTGCCGCCGACCAGGGGGCCGTAAGTGCGGTTTGTGAGCACGTTGGAAGCGCTGTTATCACTTTGAAAAAAATTGTAGGAAGCAATAAAATTCAGTTTCGGAAGGCGGTAGGTCTTGTATTCCCCCAGGCTGAGCCTGGCAATATCTACCTGTTTCTGGTAGGAAAGCACGCTGGTGTTATTCACATATAACTTGTTCATCAGGTCAACAGGGTCGGGCTGGTAATTCAGGGGGATGGTATCGGCCACGTCAAACTCCGTATCCGGGTCGCGGGCAATGACCTGGTTGAGCGCCCGTTTGGAATTCCTGATATTGTTAAGCTGGTTTATCTCCGCTTCCCTGTTTACATTCAGGTCGATCTTCGCCTGCAGCAGGTCGTTTTTATGAGCTATGCCTGCATCATAGCCTTTCTGCAGGATCTTTACCCGTTCGAGGCTGTAGGCCATCACATCACGTATGGCGAGGAGTTGTTGTTTTTGCACCACCACCTGGTAAAACGCCACATTCACATTATAAACTGTTTGCATAACCATATCCCTGAACTGAATTTCACCCAGTTTCTCGATCTGGGTGAGTTTGTTCTTGGTGATGAACATTTTGGTCCCGTCAAACAAGGTCCAGTTTAATGCAGCTCCTGCATTGAATGAATTGGATGAAGCTGCGGATGAGGTAATGGCGCTTCCCGAGGAAAGGTTCATATAAACATTGTTCACCGAATAATTGTCGGTTCCAGTCACGGTGAAATTCGGCAGCATCCCTGCGTTTCCCAGGGTGTTGTTGACTTTTGCCACATTGGCATTGTTCTTTGCAATTGACACATCATAATTGTTCTTAAGGGCAATCCCCACTGCATCATCCACGCCCAGCAGGGATTGGGCCGACAAACCGGCTGCGGTCATCAGCAGACTTAACAGTATAATGATCTTCTTATTCGGCATGGCCTTCTGAATAATCGGGAACTTTCTCTTTTTTACCCGACATCATCACGTACATTGCCGGAATTACAAAGAGAGTAAGTATCAGTGAAAATAACAGCCCTCCTACCACGACGATCCCCAGGGGGGTGCGGCTTTGAGCGCCTGCGCCCAGGGCGAGGGCGATAGGCATGGCTCCGAAAATCGTCGCCAGGGAAGTCATCAGTATGGGGCGCAGACGTGCAGCTGCCGCCTCGAACGCTGCTTCGGACTTCGACAAACCGAGCTTCCTTTTCTGGTTCGCAAACTCGACAATAAGGATACCGTTCTTTGTGACCAGGCCAACAAGCATGATCATCCCGATCTCGGAGAAAATGTTCAGGGTGCTCCCGAAGATGAACAGCGAAAGCAAAGCGCCGGTTACAGCGAGCGGTACGGTGATCATGATGATTAGCGGGTCGATGAAACTTTCAAACTGGGCCGAAAGGATCAGGTAGATCAACACCAGGGCCAGCACAAAAGCGAAGGAAGTGTTCGAGCTGCTTTCAGCAAAGTCGCGCGAAGGTCCAAGCAGATCGGTATTGAACGAACCATCTATAGTCTCCTTCGCGATTTTCTTCATGGCGGTGATCCCTTCACCAAGAGTTTTTCCCTGGGCGAGTGAAGCTGAGATCGTTGCCGACTTATACCTGTTATAATGAAATAATG
>JAPLDN010000386.1 GCA_026391755.1 Bacteroidota bacterium | reverse complement strand
AGTAATGGAAGTAGTTGAATCTCTGATCCCATTCGTGGAAGAGAATCCGAAATACAAGGCAGCAAAGATCCTTGAACGGATGTGCGAACCTGAACGTACCATTTTGTTCCGCGTTCCCTGGACAGACGACAAAGGCGAAATCCAGATCAACAAAGGATATCGTATCGAGATGAACAGCGCTATCGGCCCTTACAAAGGCGGTCTGCGTTTCCACCCGACTGTAAACCTTGGTATTCTGAAATTCCTGGCTTTCGAACAGGTATTAAAGAATTCACTCACAACCCTTCCTATTGGCGGTGGTAAAGGTGGCAGCGATTTCGATCCTAAAGGAAAGAGCGACAATGAAGTGATGCGTTTCTGCCAGAGTTTCATGACCGAACTTCAGCGTCATATCGGCGCCGATACTGATGTTCCTGCAGGTGACATCGGAGTAGGTGGCCGTGAGATCGGTTTCATGTTTGGACAGTATAAACGTCTCCGCAATGAATTCGTTGGCGTTCTCACAGGCAAAGGCCTCGAGTGGGGTGGTTCACTGATCCGTCCTGAAGCTACAGGTTACGGACAGGTATATTTTGCAGCAGAAATGCTGAAAACCCGTGGTCTTGATTTCAAAGGCAAGATCGTAACCGTATCCGGATCAGGAAACGTAGCTCAGTATGCTACTGAAAAAGCTACCATGCTTGGTGGAAAAGTTGTTACCCTCAGCGACAGCGAAGGGTACATTTATGATCCTAAAGGCATCGATGCTGAAAAACTGGCTTTCGTAATGAACCTGAAGAACGTTAAACGCGGACGTATCAAGGAATATTGCGATAAATATCCTGAAGCAAAATTCGTAGCCGGCAAGCGCCCCTGGGAAGTAAAATGCGATGTCGCATTACCCAGCGCAACCCAGAACGAAATCAACGGTGATGATGCAAAGACCCTCATTGCAAACGGTTGCTATTGCGTTTCTGAAGGAGCCAACATGCCTTCAACACCGGAAGCTATCGAACTGTACATTGAAAAGAAGATCCTTTACGGACCCGGCAAAGCAGCTAATGCAGGCGGCGTAGCCACTTCAGGACTTGAAATGTCACAGAACTCAATGCGCCTCAGCTGGACACGCGAAGAAGTTGACCAGAGGCTGCATAACATCATGATCAATATTCACAAGAATTGTGTAAAATATGGAACCGAAAGCGACGGATTCATCAACTATGTAAAAGGCGCCAATATCGGCGGTTTTGTAAAAGTTGCTGAAGCCATGCTGGCACAGGGACTCGTTTAAACTACCAGATGTTCATTTTGATTCAGACAGAGGCGCTTTCGGGCGCCTTTGTTGTTTTATGATGACTGCCGACTGCTGACTACCGACTTTTTACTCTTCACGTTTCATCGAAAAGAGGATGATATTGAAAAACGCGTACCACACCACCCCGGCCTGGGTTTCAAACATGGATTCGACCAGGATGTTAGCGGCAAACAGAAGGATGAATACAAAATACAGCAGATAACGTTTGCGGAAAGCTGAGATCATCGGGAGGACAAGCATCAGGAGAAGTGCCGTGATGCCGGGGATGCCCAGGGTCATAAAGGTCTGAAGATACTGGTTATGGGCATTAAGTTTAAACTCAAGCGCTTCTTTGATTTTATTTTCCTTATACTTCCCGATCAGGACATCCTTGACATCGCCTGTCCCAACACCTATCCACAAATTGGATTTGATTATATCAAGAGAGACCTTCCATATGTCGAGACGGTCGGAGGTACTTTTTGATGTTTCCTGGCCGGCAGAACCTGAGAGGGTTGAAGTGCTCTGGATAACCCTGTCGGAAGTGCCGGAAAAAACATGCAGCCCGGCTCTGATGAACATCATGAACAGGATGATGAGGCCGAGCCCGAGAAAGGTTTTCTTATGGCGGAAAATCAGTTCGGCCGAGCCCAGTAAAGCAATAAGGACCATGCAGATGAGACCCATCTTGGAGCTTAGAAGGAAGATAAATACAAAAAACCAGGCAAGCAGGAGGTAATAAACGGTTTTCAACGGGGCCGAAAGGATCTTGTATCTTTTAAGCAGCTCAATAACAATGAAAGCCATTGGAAGATTGAGGTACATGGCGAAGTAGGCCGAATGAAAGAACCAGCTTAACTTCATATAATAAAATGCTCCTGGGACTCCTTCCCTCCATAATGTAAAGGCATGACCAAGCAGTAAAAGCGAACCGATCACGCAGCCGGCCAGGTATACATGCATGATCAGCCGCAAATGCTTTGCATTCAGGAATCCGATATCCGCAGTCGAAAAAACAAGTGGAAAAATCAGGAGTGAGAGTTTAACTTCAAGGTCGAAGCGGGCATAGGCATAATCGCTGGTATACAGGAGGCCGAGAAGGTAAAATACATAAAGACCGGCGAACAGCAGGGTGTTCCTTCGATTCTTCTCTCTGAACAGAACAGGAACAGTCCTTTGAGCAGGTAATTATACCCGTTGATCCCAAATTCTTTTCTTTCCTGCTCATGGGTGTACAAATATAAGATCTTGGCGGCAAGATCGGCAGGGTCTTCAGGTATAAAGGCAAGTCCGGCCCTCCCGGTTTCAATCAGCAATTCTTTCGCTTCCCCTTCCACTCCAAGTAAAAGAGGCTTTTTCAGGGCCAGGCTTTCAAATATCTTCGAAGGGATGGCGCCTTTGAAAAGGTCAAGCCGCTTTAAAGGGATCACGGCCGCATCGGATGCATGAATAAATGGAACGACCTCTTTCCTGGGCCTTGAATCGAGGAAGATCACATTTTGAAGGTTTTCCGATTCCTTTATTCTCATCAGTTTTTCTTTCTCCGGTCCGCTTCCCATGATAAGGAATTTAATTTGCTGTGTGGATTGCAGTTCCCTTGCCGCCAGCAAAAGTACTTCAAGCCCCTGTGCATGGCCTATAATGCCGGCATATAAAATCAAAAAATCCCCTGGTGTAAAACCAAGTTCCTGCCTCAGCCCTGGATTGTACTCAATGGATTCCAGCTCACTTGCATCGGCTCCGTTTTTAAACCAGAAGACTTTTTTATATGGGAAACGCGAGGAAATATTCTGAACGATCCCCATGGTTTGCCCGGTAATCAAAAAGGATTTCCGGTAGAGGAAGCGTTCCAATGAAGCAGCTGCATTGAGCAGGAATCGGTTAGTGACCAGGCCCAGTTTCTCCGCGCTTTCGGGCCAGAGGTCCGAAACGTTGAAGATAAGCCTGGCCCCCTTGAAAACTTTCAACAAGTATGCCGTGATCCCGAGAAACAAGGGAGGGGACTCGCAAAATACATAATCATATTTGCCTGTGCGGAACAAGCCGACCAGGAGGGAAGTAAAAACAAAGCTGAAGTAATTCATCAGCCTGGGCAGTATGGCTTTGCCGGAACCTGCATAGATCCATGCCCTGTGGATCCTGACACCCTGGATTGTTTCAGTGAAGTAAAATTTGCCTCTGTATGCCGGGTGAATTGCCATTTCGGGGTAATTGGGCATGGCTGTGAGGATTTCAACGGTTGCTCCTTTGCCGGCAAGGAGTTTTGCCCACCTAAAAAGCCTGTTTTGGGGAGCGCCTGTCTCCGGAATAAAATATTGGCTTAGGATCAGGATTCTCATCGCAGCTCGTTTATCTGAACAGGCGAATATAGGGAGTTATTTCTAAAATGCGCCTTCGGGCTGCTCATCTGGCATTTTAAACCCTTTTGAAAAGTAAGGTTTCGGCCTTAATATTTTATTGAAAGCAAAGTATTGTATGAGAACGAAGTCTTTTCCATCGTTCACCATTGCATAAAGGCGGTCGGGATCGTAAGGCAGGATGCGGCCCTGAAAATCTTTCTGGCCAAACAGGTTGGCTTTGTGGTAGGTCTTGACAACCTTTGTTTTATTCAGTGTATCCGTCAGTGTTATGATGATAAAGGGGTTGGTTGAGAGCACCGAATCCTTGGTATGCTTGTCCATATCGTTGAGGAAAGCTTCAAAATTCACATTACGGAAGCCCGAAAGGAAGTTAAGTACTTTCAGGGTGTCAAGGTCAGGCAGGGGTTTGTTGTCAGCAAGGGAGATGAAATTCTTTAACCTGCCCCTGTCAAGCTGAACTTCAAATGAATATTCAGGATTTTCGGGTACCTCGAGTTTGACCATCCTGATCTCTTCAATATTTTTCCTGAAAACGGTGAGGTCCCTCCAGTAGCGTTCAATAGTACTGTAGCGGGGGGTAACGAATCCCCTGAGACCAGGGAGGTAAATAACAAAAGGTTCTTCCGAATTTTCCATGAGGGCATAGCAGGCCTGGTTGTCGGGAGTAGCCCCGCCGATATAATAAACCTTGGTAAGCTTCTCATGAGAAAAAAGCCTGATTCCCATGAGATCAAAACGGTAAACCATTTGGTAGACCTCAACTTTCACCCCGTTCACTGCAAGGTGTTTTACGATGGTATTATGTGCTGCTAGTGCAACAGGAGCCTTGACCTGGATATCGGTCATGGTTTTCAGCATCAGGTCTATATTGAACTTAAGCGCGGCAAAATTGTCGTTGAGCACCCACGAGCCGGTTTCTTTTCTCGACAGTTTCACCGAATTATTGTTCTTGTCACTCATGAATATCTTGGTGACTGTGGAAGTATCGGCCACTGCGAAATCGCTCATTGACCGCCTGAATGTGGACGTTGAATTGGTCAGGATAAGAATGAGGGCCACGACGGCCAGCAGGATTACGAGCAGTATAATGTATTTGTTCTTCTTCATTTCAAAGAAATCTGTCTTGGTTATATTGATTTACGGGCATACTTCATTCTTCGCAAACGGAACCTGATGATGGCGAATATGAGGATCAGAAGAACCGGCAGGATAAGGTTCAGAATTTTCCAGAACACGCCTTCACTCTCAACTTTCTTCATATCGAGAAGCCGCATTTTAAGTTCCCTGGAGCGTACCGTGATAAGTCCCGATTCGTCGCATAGGAAATTCATGGCATTCAATATAAAATCACGGTTTCCATAGGTCTCCTGGGTCCATTGATCATATCCCATTGGCAAAGGGTATCCCTGTTTCATATTAAACTGGTTCCTTACAATATCCCCGTCGGCAACAATCAACATTTTAGTCGGCTTGCTTTTTTTCTTGTATTCAAGCCCTTTGTTCTCGGCCAGTTCAGGGGGGATCCTGTACAGGTATGACGACATGAACTCACCTTCAAGAAGCACTGCAACCGGGTAGGGACCCCTTGTAAACTGTCTTTCATCAGGTTGTTGCCTGAGCATTTCCAGGTCAACCAGGGCAGGCACATTGACCACCTGGGCATAAGGGGAAGAAGTGAGTAAGATCTGTTTCTTTATTCCCGGGGCTTCCACAGTATCTATGGTACTTATAAATTCGCTTTTTATGGCATTCAGGCCATGAACGATCGGGTGATTGATGGTCGGCGTAAGCAGGGGAAAATAGAACCACCTGAAAAAAGTGAACTGAGGCTGGTTCCCGATCTGGCCGGTCTTCAAGGGGATTGGCATGGAGTTGAGGTCCAGCACCAGGTTTGTGTTCAGGCGGGCACCGTATGGGTTTGGTAATCCTGGTCAGAACCTGGATAGCGCTGGCGAGGTTATATTCCAGTGACTGCACCGAATTGTTCAGCATCACGTTTGGGTCTTCGCCAAGGCTTGACCCTGAGAGCAGTTGAACGGGTGTCTCATGTCCCCTGTATGTTACAATAGCGCCGGGGAATATCACAACCTGGGAGGACTGTCCCTTTTTATTTACTCTTAAGCTTGTAGGCTGAAGTCCTTTTTCGGCCAGGCTGCGGTAAGCGAAATTCCTGTCTTTTTCATCGGCAATGGCCGAGAGATCGACGAACTGGTATTGAACGAAATTGCTGTAAGCCCTGAATTCATCAAGCATCTCCCTGGTTTCATTGGCCAGCCGCTGGAATGCCGGCGGCAGGTCGCCCGAGAGATAAACCTTGAAGAACATGACATCGTCAAGTTTTTTGACAACTTTTTTCGTTGCCGGGGCCAGTGAATACCTCTTCTCCGAAGTCAGATCGAAACGTGTAAAAAGATAAGCCGAGATAATATTCAGAAGTATGATGACCACCAATATAAGGAGCAGCTGAACAACATTGTTCCTTTTGATACTTTTTTTCTTTTCGTTCAATTTCTCCATGAGCTTACCATTTACGGCTTTCCAATGAAAGCTTTGTGAGAAATATGAACAAAGACGTTACGCTGAGGAAGTAGATCATGTCGCGGGTATCGATCACTCCCCTGCTCATGGAAGAATAATGCGCATTCAGCCCGAGGTTCTGCACCATCAGCCCGATCTTACCCGAAAGGATGAACATATAAATGAAATCAAATCCGAGGTAAAGAAAGAAACAAATGATCAGTGACAATACGAAAGCGACAACCTGGTTATCGGTGAGGGAGGAGGAGAAAATGCCGATTGACACAAAGGTCATACCGAGTAACATCAGGCCTGTATAAGAGCCCCAGATCCCTCCTGTATCGAGATTCCCCGGTGGCATTCCAAGTTTATAGACCGAAAAGAAGTATATTAGAGTCGGGAGAAGCGAAAAGACAACCAGGACAAACCCGGCGAAGAATTTAGCCAATATGATCTGAAGATCGGTCAGGGGCTGAGTCATCAGGAGTTCAAGGGTTCCGCTTTTTTTCTCGTCGGCGAAGGACCGCATGGTTATTGCAGGGATAAGGAACAGGAAAACGAAAGGCCCCAGGATGAACAACCCGTCGAGATTGGCATATCCAAAGTCGAGTATGTTGAACTGCATGGGAAATACCCAGAGGAAAAGCCCCGTCATCAGCAGGAATACCACGATAACGATATAACCTATGAGCGAACTGAGGAAACCGTTGATTTCTTTCTTGAACAGCGTAAACATTATACCTGCTTTGAGGGCTGCAAAGTTACATTTTTTTAACATTTTTCTTACATTTGGCAGATGAAAAGCCTTATTCGACGAAAACCGGGCAAACCGGATCATCCAAAACCATCTCATCAGCCCGGCCCTTGCGAGAACTGCGGAGCCAATTTAGATGTCGACGACCAGTTTTGTCAGCAATGCATCTGATTGGGGAATCTTTCCTCGATTATTTTCATTTTGATTCCAAGTTTTTCAGGACCATACTTCCGCTTATATACAAACCCGGATGGCTTACCCTGCAGTTCATGAAAGGTAAGCGTAAGTCATATGTTGAACCTTTCAAGCTGTTCCTGGTGATCAGCGTCATTTACTTTCTTCTGTTGCCCATGAGCAAAGAAAGTACGAAAACAGAAGTTAATCCTGTTCAGTCCGATTCTGCCCATTTGAATCTCAACGAAGAAAAAGCTGAAGCGACTCATTTCAAATATAAGATTGAAGACGTGCCCATAAACCTTTCCAAACAGGATTCAATGCGGCGGGAAATCGAAGTAATTGGTGTGAAAACTTATGTTGACAAGCATTATTCCAAGGAGGGGCCTATGGGAAAATTCATAATCAGGCAGGTTTGCAAGATCATGGTCTCCAAAGGGCAATCCCTAATGACCGTAATTGAGCACACAGCTTCAAAGCTTATTTTTCTGCTAATACCTGTATTTGCGCTGCTTTTGAAGCTGTTTTATTTACGGCGGAAGAGGTTGTACTTTGAGCACCTTATATTCTCCCTTCACCTGCACGCTTTCTTTTTCCTTTTCCTGATCGCCTGCTTACTCATAGAATTTTTCATCCCGGTAAGACTCATGATAATCCTGATCGTATTCCTGGTTTATGGTTTTATCGCTCTGAAACAATATTACAGGCAGTCATTTGGGAAATCACTGCTGAAGATGTTTCTGATCACGCTGTCTTACCTGATCATTGGCCTGCCGGTATTTTTCTTATTACTGGGTCTGGTCGCTTTACTGTCTGTTTAGACAGCTGCGGTGAGATATTTATGGAAAGGGTATGGTTCAGGTCAGCTCAATATTCACCGGCTGGTCAAGGTAAAGCCCCAGCAGCCCGGCAGCATTGCCTTTGTTCATTGCTATTTCGAGATAGCCGCTGCTGCTGAAGAGGGCAAGCATTTCGCCTTCGGCAACATCCTGGTAGGATTTGCTAATCCTTGTGATGCGGTTTGTCGCCGAACGGAAAGTAATGGCAAATTTCCTTCCCCTTGTAGCTGATTTGAACAGTGTTTCGGTAATATTCGTTATGGCATTTTCATAATTATCGACATAAATCACCTGCCCTTTGATCAAATCGCCCTGGATCACAGGTTTAAATGCCATTTTCTGCAATACTTCCTTTTTTACATGGCCAAGCTTCTCGGGCGGCTTGCCTTCGGCAATATGACAGGCTACCTTTGCAAACACATCCCGTGTAGGAAATGTAAAATAATCGGAATCCTGCATTACATCCAGGTCGATGATCATTTCGGGCTTATCGTCAAAGATGAGGGAGAAAATCCCGTTGTCGGCTCCGATGAACCAGTGCCCGTCGTATTTTACCAATGTATGCGGATGACGGATTGAAGCCTCAGTGTTTACGGCGAGTATGTGAATGCTGCCTGCAGGGAAGTTCTTATAAAAATTCCTGATGGTAAATGCGGCCTGGTTAAGGTCGAAGGGAGGAATGGCATGAGTTATATCGATGATGGTGGCTTCAGGCAATTGCCGCAGAATCGTACCTTTAACAGCGCCAACATAGTGGTCTTTTGTCCCCCAGTCACTGGTTAGCGTAATGATTGCCATCGAAATATTCGTACTTTTGCGTATTCAAAGGTACGCATTTTTTAATGAGCGAGAAAATCATCCGTATTGAATCGGTCCATCCCCTTGATATATTCGGCCCCAACGACCAGAACATGGAGATTGTCCGTAACTCTTTTCCCAAGCTGAAGATCCTCAGCCGTGATAATTTCGTCAAAGCACTTGGAGAGGAGTCAGATCTCCTTGAATTCGAGGAGAAGTTCACTTCCCTTATGCTTCATTTTGAAAAATTCGGCAGGCTTACAAAGGAAGACATCATCTCTTTGCTCGAAGCTTCAGACCTCTTGCCTGTTTTGGCACCGGAAACCAGCCCTGAAATTCTGGTCCATGGCAAGAACGGCATGCTTATCCGTGCCCGCACCGCCAACCAGCGCCGCATGGTCGAAAGCTGCGACCGCAATGACCTGGTTTTTGCCATAGGACCCGCAGGTACAGGAAAAACTTATACCGCTGTTGCCCTTGCTGTACGTGCGCTTAAAAACCGCCAGGTCAACCGGATCATTTTAACACGGCCTGCAGTGGAAGCAGGTGAAAATCTTGGTTTCCTTCCCGGAGACCTTAAGGAGAAACT
>JAPLDN010000323.1 GCA_026391755.1 Bacteroidota bacterium | reverse complement strand
ACTTCCCTGGTTTGTTCAATGCTTATCTCAGTAACAGGCCTGCCAAGTGTGTCATCCTTCGAAGCATAACTGACCTTATAAGAGGGTTCACCTCCCCTCAGTATCCATTCATCGAAAAACCAGGTGTAAGGCTTTCCCGTTGCATCATATATACAACGCATAAAATCGCAGGTTTGGGCATAACGATACATATACCGCCCGGCATAGAGTTTAACAGCATCATGAAATTCCTTTTCACCCATCACGTCCCTGAGCATATCCATAACCAGCGAACCTTTCTGGTAGATCCTCGGAACCCCGCCCTGGCTCCCTCCCACAGGATAATCGTTTTTCTTCGCAGCTTCAAAAGCCATATTCATCTCATCGTTCCTGGTATTTTCATAATATTCCTCACCATACACCGAGCGTTCGAACATCTTGGCATAATACGTAGCAAAACTTTCGGTAAGCCAGACGTCCTTGTTGACCCAGTGGGCAATCCCGTCACCAAACCACTGATGGGTCAGTTCGTGTGCGTTTACATTTACATAATTCCTTTGCCACCACGCATGGGGGTCGATGAGCATAAAATCCCCGAAAACAGTGGATGTGGTCGTCTCCATACCCCCGTACATATAATCGATAAGCGGGGCTTCCCGGTATTGGGCATATGGATAATTCACGCCGATCTCCTGCTCCAGGAAATCAAACATCTTTTCGGTGTATTTATAGGTTACCGGGACCCTGTCGGCCATGCCCGGATAATACCAGTATTCAAGAGGCAGTCCTCGTTTTGTAACCGAAGTCTGATACTCGTAATCCCCAATAACCAGGGAAGTGGAAAAATACGGATTGTCTTTTCGCATGGCATAATGCCAGGTCTTTGTCCCGTCGGGATTTGAAATGACCCCAAGGCGTTCGCCGTTGGAAAAGATCTTGTACCTGCCGTCGAATGTAAAGAACATGTCGGTTGTGACCCTGGCTTCTATATAGGGCAGCCAGTTCTGCGGACGATGGGCCCATATGATCTTGCGTTTCCCTTCTTCTTCGGGCCTCCAGCCGATGAAATAGATAGGGCCGGCCTGGGGCCTGGCCTGGTATGAAATGCTTATAATATATGTTTTGCCTTTCCTTAGAAATGAAGATCCGGTTTCGGGACGGATCACCAGGTTCGGTCCGCTCAGCTTCCATTTTATTGGGATAAGGGCGGATGGCCGCTTGCCCGCGTTTCCGGCCCCGGGTTTTTGAGCTCCCTCATCCGCAGTCAACAAAATAACTTTACTGATAATGAAATCGGGGGTGTAAACACTGATGGAATCGGTAAGATAGCGGTTCGCCACCACGGTTAACTCGGCAGTTCCGGTCACCAGATTTTCGGCAGGTTTAAAACTCACTTCAGCCTTCACATGCTTTAATGTTACAATTAGATCGGGCGGAAGGGATGCGGGATCCTGGTAATAGGTCACTGTTTTTTCCTGTGAAAAAAGCTGCTGGGCGCACAAAATCAGGGCCAGGAGGACGGAATATTTTCGTAAATTCATGAGATGCTATTTTTTTACCTTTGTGGCCTCTACGTCTTTTTACAATATGGCCGTCCCCAAAAGTAACAAAAAGTCAAGAATGTCGCACATACTGTCGGTGATCGACGGACAGGAGCTGGAACGCCAGCGGTTGTCGCGGGAGTTGCATGATGGTATAGGGCAGTCGATGGTTGCCATCAAGATGAAGCTCGAAAGCCTGAGCTATATCCCCGAAAAAGAGATAAAGCCCCAGCTTGAAGGCATAAAAAGGCAGTTCGACCAGATCGTTGATGAGATCAGGCGGATCACCACCGACCTGATGCCACCCGTGCTCGAGGAATTCGGACTTGTGATTGCCCTGTTTAATTTATGCGAGGATACGGGAAGGCATTCATCGGTAAGGATCAAATTCGAACATAAAGTGAGTACCGATGAATGGAATAAAAAAATACAGACGTATCTTTACCGTATAGTACAGGAAGCCCTCAACAACATCATTAAACATTCGAATGCCGACCAGGCCTATATAAAACTGATGAACGACCATGATTTTATCTACCTCAGCATACAGGATAACGGCAAGGGCTTCAGGCCGCATGATTCGGGCAGCCAGGGAGGGCATGGACTTCATAATATGCAGGAGAGGGTGAAATTGCTGGGCGGGCTCATCGACCTTAATTCTGCGACGGGGAAAGGGACCCTGATACAGATTAAAGTTCCAAGGTACCTATAAATGGAAACGATCAGGATATTTCTTGTTGAGGATCACGACATGGTGCGTGACGGGCTTAAGGCCCTGCTGACTTCCATCCCCGATATCGCTATCATCGGAGAAGCTTCAACAGGCAGAAGCCTGTTTGAGAAACTGAAGATAGTGCAACCCGATATCATTGTCCTGGATATTTCGCTACCCGATATCTCAGGTATCGAGATCACCAAAAGGCTCCGGCACGAATATCCCCAGATCAGGGTGCTCATTTTATCGATGTACACGCATGAAGATTTTGTAACCGGGGCAATCAAATCGGGGGCCAAAGGCTACCTTCCTAAAAACACTTCAAGGGACGAACTCGTCAAGGCCATTTACGCGATTTTCAGGGGTGAGGAGTTCTTCGGTGAAACGATCTCCAAGATCCTGCTGAAAAGTTTTATTCGATCGGCGGTGGAGAAGGAGGATGAACAGGAAAAGCCGGCATACAACCTTTCATCCAGGGAACTTGAGATCCTTAAGCTTTATGCAGAGGGATTCAATAACAAGGAGATAGGGGTAAAACTGAATATTTCCGTTCGCACAGTTGAAACACATAAGAACCATATTATGAAAAAACTGGGGATACGCTCCCCTGTTGAAATGGTGAAATTTGCTATCCGCAATAAAATCATCAACCTCTAAAGACTGAAGATGAAAGAGATCACGACGATCAAAGAGGCTAAACTGTGGT
>JAPLDN010000003.1 GCA_026391755.1 Bacteroidota bacterium | reverse complement strand
AAACCGATAAAAAAAATCCGCTGAATGTAGAAGATATCCTCCGTTCGGTCAAGACAACCATCGATGTCAACACGATTAAGATCACCGATGAAGGCAAGGAAGAAAAAAGTTATACGGAGATCAGCATGGTGCTTGGGATGTTTGCCGGTATTTTGATATATTTCTTCATCTTTATGTTCGGATCTCAGGTCATGAGGGGAGTTATAGAAGAAAAAACAAACCGGATCATCGAAGTCATTATTTCATCGGTCAAACCCTTCGAACTGATGATGGGGAAAATAGTCGGAGTCGGCATGGTTGGCCTCACGCAGTTCCTGTTATGGGTGGTCCTTACTTTCGGAATAGTAACCGTAGTCACCTCGACCTTTGCCGGTAAAGGAACAAACAAGCATACTGCCGAACAGACTATCATTCAAAATGCGACAAAGTATAACCCCGACAACCTCCCCTTTCCTAATTCCGCAACTGAAAAAAAATCTCAGAATGAAGGCGTTAATGCTGTTTTCGAAGCACTGGATTCAGTAAATTTTCCTGTTATGATAGGGGCGTTCATATTTTTCTTCCTGTTCGGCTACCTCATGTATGGTTCGTTATTTGCGGCCATCGGAGGAGCTGTTGACAGTGAAGCCGATACCCAGCAGTTTATGCTGCCAATCACAGTCCCCCTGATACTATCGATGGTGATGGCACAGTTTTTCATACAGGATCCTACGGGGCAGGTTGCTTTCTGGTTTTCGGTCTTTCCCCTTACATCCCCGGTTGCCATGATGATCAGGATCCCCTTCGGGGTTCCTTACTGGCAGGTGGCTCTTTCAATGGGGCTGTTGGTCCTGACTTTCCTGGGGACTACGTGGATGGCTGCAAAGATATACCGCACCGGCATCCTGATGTACGGTAAAAAAGTTAGCTATAAAGAGCTTTGGAAATGGCTGCGGTACTGATGACTGTTCGCTACTGACTGCTGACTACTGACTGTCGACTCCCGACTGCTTATTTATCCAGCATTTTCGTCCATTCGTACTTCTTCCGTTTCTTCCAGTCCTTTTTATGGTAAACATAACTGATAATCAGAGGCAGCACACTGGTTGCTTCAGCATACACCATCTGCTCATATACTGTATCCACCTTGCCCCAGGAAGAGGCTTCCTTGAGAGTTGAACTGGAACAGGCTCCGTCGCGGGGATCTGCAACAGTTATCTGAACTGCATATTTATGCATTCCCACTTCTTTACCCAGCACTTCGGCGCAAATCACTGTATCCTGAACAAAATTCTTTGGAACCCCTCCGCCTATCATGAACAGCCCCGAATCTTTTGAAGCCATTTTTATCTTTGTAAGTTCGAGGAAGTCCTTCACCGAATCAATGGAGACATGGGCTTTTGGATTCTCCCACTGGTGGGCAACAAGACCGAAACCTGCACTTGAATCACTGAATGCCGGGCAGAAAACAGGTACATTATGTTCATAGGCTACCTGGACCAGGCTATCCTTCTTCTTTGAATTTTTTACAAGCCATTTGCCCATTTCCCGGATAAATTCCCTGGAGGAATAAGGCCGTTTCTCCAGAGTGTCGGCTATTTTCTTGATTGCCATGTCACAGTGCTGAAGTTCTTCCTCATCAATATAAGTATCGTAAATCCTGTCGATGTAATGCTTGCGAAGGTCCTTGTCATCGGCCGTGGGGATTCCTTTATAGTGCTTAAAACCAAGCGCTTCAAAGAAATCCATATCAACGATGGAGGCACCTGTTGCAACGATGGCATCTACCATGTTGTTCCTGACCATATCGACATAAACCTGCATACAGCCACCGGCACTGGTACTCCCTGCGATGGTAAGAAAAATAGTACAGCCCTTGTCTTTTATCATCCTGTTAAGGATATCAGCTGAGGACGCAGTATCCCTGGAAGTAAAAGACATTTCACGCATGGAATCAATGATAGGAGATGAATCAAACGATTTTATGTCAACATGCTTTATGACATTCTTCAGGTATTCCTGCTTCTGTTTCGATTTCTTTGGCATAAAATAGTGATTTTAATTATTCCTGGTTTCGGCTTGCAAAGTTAATCAATACCCCAGAACTTTAAGCATTGATTTATAACTCTGTTCTTTCGAAAACAATTTTGTAAAGGTCTCATCATTTTCATCCAGGTCGATAAGTACATGCTTGGGCGCCGGGATAAGGCAATGCTGAATCCCTCCATACCCGCCCAGTGATTCCTGGTAGGCCCCGGTATGGAACATCCCTATATAGAGCGGGGGATCGGTTGAAAATTTCGGAAGGAATACCGCGTTGGTATGTCCCTCTGCATTATAATAATCTTCGCTGTCGCAAGTAAGCCCGCCCAGGAAAACCCTTTCATATTCTGAATCCCAGTTGTTTATCGACAGGAGTATGAATTTCTGGTTAATCGCCCAGGTATCGGGAAG
>JAPLDN010000322.1 GCA_026391755.1 Bacteroidota bacterium | reverse complement strand
TGCATATGCAGTTTTACGGAATTCTGCCAAGGATGGTCCTCGGAGTGATCTTCGGCTACCTTTTTTACTGGAGCGGTTCAATCTGGCTTCCGGTATTTGCTCATTTCGTCAACAACAGCGGAGCCATTATCATCTCCTACCTTGCCAACCTGGGCCTCGTTAGCCAGAAATACCAGGACTTTGGCAGTACAAACAATGTTATTCTCGTACTGCTCAGCATACTGATGACAGTTTCCTGCCTGTTTATGGTCTACAGGCGAAAGCCATGTTAAATTATCCTGATAAATAAGCACTATGGAGGGAAGCAAACGACATCCGCTAAAAAAGATTAATCCGAAAATTTCTCAAAAACCTCTGTCCCCGGGAAAAGCAGAAGGAAAACCAAATGCCGGGAAAAAGTCCCCGAAAGTCGAAGCCTCATGGTTTGAAAGGACCGATGGATACCTTAGCAAACACATGAATATTATGTTGTGGGGAGTGCTACTCACTACCCTGGTTTTTGGCCTTCGTAGTCAGGTCGGCCGATTTTTTAGCACATTTCACCTACCCCGGATTCTCAGGGCCTTTATATCCCCTGGTCCTGAGTCCTTTCGTAGCTATGTTCGGCATTCAGGCAATCCCGCTGAAAAGCCTGTCGCTGGTATTTATTCTGGGGTTTATATTCTTTACTTATAAAGCCTTTAAGGGCAGGATATCCTCCCTGCTTCTTACCGCGCTGCTGATCCTTGTTTCCATAAATTCATTTATCCTTTATTATGCCAGCCAAACATATAGTGAAGCCTTTTTCATGCTTATCCAGGCTCTCACTTTTTATGTGTTTTTTACCTTGTTTATTGCACAGGAACACGAAAAATCATTCAGGCAAATGCTTAAGCAGCATATGATACTCTCGGTTTGCGTACTTGCGCTCGGGATAACCCGAACCGTTGGATTATCGGTAGTCATAGTGATATCCGCCTATTTTCTTCTCAGGGGACAATGGAAAAACCTTCTTTTTTTCATCATTTCTTTTACAATTGTTTTCGCATTATTCCAGGCAGGTAAATTCATATTATGGGGGAATTCCGAAATACATTTTACAGGCCAGTTTGAAAATTTTGTCGCAAAAAATTATTATGATACCGGGGGAGGAAGGGAGGATTTCAGGGGTTTTGTCAATCGTTTGCTTGAAAATTCGAACTTTTATTTCTCCGACTCTGTTTACAGCATATTAGGTATTCGCAAAGCCGAAGATGCCAATGAATCGTATCTAATCCTTGCACTGTTGACCTGGCTGCTCCTCATCAGTTCAACCGTTATTTCGTTCTGGAAAAATAAATACCTGCTCTTCACCGGCCTCTATGCAGTCACATTCATTTTCGTTACGTTTCTTCTTACCCAGACAATCTGGAGGCAGAGCAGGCTTATCATTCCATATTTCCCGCTGATCCTGCTCATGATACTTTCCCTTTTCTTCTCTTTGTTAAGTTACGGCAGGCTAAAGAAGTTTCAATTTATTTTCCCAATCCTGGTATTGTTGTTGTTCTCACTGGAATTTAAAACAACGGCCGGAGAGGTCAGTAAAGCAAGGCAGATTGAAGGGAAATATTATGGCATGACCCCCGATTGGGAGAACTATTGTAAGATCAGCGAATGGGCTTCTGAAAACCTGCCCGGGAAAGCATTTGTTGCATGCCGCAAACCCTCTGTTTCTTTTATTTACGGAAAAGGCAAGCGTTTCTTTGGTATAACCCGCGTCAATACAAGGCCGGGGGATTCACTCATGCAGGCCGGTGCCCAGAAAAAGCTGCGCTATTATTACATTTTAACATCCTCGATAGACAACCATTCGGTTTCGAACACCTTATCGATTGTCTTAAAGAGCAGCCTGGCGGCATACGGAATGATCAATGAATCGAACATGCTCAGCAACCCGTTTTACGTTATGAAGTTCCCTGAAAGTATAGAAACCAGGGCTATGGAAGAACTTAATAAATACAGGGTCCGGGGAACCGGGGATATTGATACACTTAAATCCTGGCTGCCCGGCAACAATTCTGTGATCTCCTTTGTGTATCCCGATTCCCTGTTGAACTATCTGAAAAGAGCAGGAGTGACCCATGTGATCACTGCCAACCTGAGGGCCGATGCGACCGAGAACAACGGGATCACTGCCAGTACGGTCGAGCGTTTCATGGCTCTCATCAGATTTAAATACCCCGACATTATGACGAAGATAATCCAGGTGGGGTCAGATGATAACGAACCGGCAGTGCTGTACCAGATAAATTATGATAAGGCAGTATCCCTGGTACCATAATAATAAAATAAGAAGAGGATCAGGTTTTTTTCAATGCTTTCATAAGTTCCTCCCGGTACACCAGTCCGATGGGTATACTGGTTCCTGAAATATTCAAACGGTTCCCTTCGATGAAACTGATCCCGCCAAGCGGTACGATAAATGATTTATGTACCCTGAGAAACACACCGGAGGGCAGCTGTTGCTCAATGTCTTTAAAGGTTTCATGAACAAGCAGTGTTTTTGCGGCGGTATGCACTTTCACATAATCCCCTGTAGCTTCAAGAAACAGGATATCCGAATAATTCACCTTATGCACTTTTTTATCCGCACGGAGGATGATGAAGCCCTGGTTTCCCTTCTCCTCTCCCGCGGGCAAGCCGTTTACCGACATCAGGTAGCTTGCCCGTTCAAACGCTTTGTTGACGGCTTTCAGGAAGCGTTCAAATGAGAATGGTTTTACAAGGTAATCCACGGCATCGGCTTCGAATCCTTCCACGGCGAATTCGGGATATGCTGTAGTAAAGATCACCATCGGCGGATGACTGAGTGACCTGAGGAAGCGTATCCCGGAAATAACAGGCAGGTTGATATCAAGAAAGATCAGGTCAACAATGGAATTCCTGAGAATGCCTGATGCCGGAAGTGCATCGTTGCAAATTCCGGCCAGTTCCAGGTCAGGGATGCCGGCAATATATCTTGCCAGGACTTCCTGCGAAAGAGGCTCGTCCTCAATGACCAGGCAGCGAAGTTTTTTCATTCAGGGGAATACTTAAGGTTACAATAAAACGCTCCTCATCCCGGCTTATTTTAAGCTCATGATTGCCGGGGTAAAGCAGTTCAAGGCGGTTACGCAGGTTTACAAGACCTATTCCCCGGGATCCCGGGGCTCCTTCATCCGCAGAAACACCCATATTATTTTCAAGATAAGCCTGCAGCCTGTTCCCGGAGATACTGATCAGTATCCTTGCGAACACAGGCCCGGCAGCTCCTTTGATCCCATGTTTGAAGCAATTCTCGATAAGGGGGAGGAGGAGCAGGGGAGCGACCTGCCAGCCGGCCGTTTCATCGGGCAGCTGAATTTCAATTTCCGCCGACTTGCCCGCCCTGAGCTTCTGAAGTTCCACATAATCGTTCATGGCCGGGAGTTCCCTCGAAAGATCGACCATCCCTGCAGAAGTTTCATACAGCACATACCTGAGGAAATCTGAAAGCCGGAGCACGAACTCAGGAGCCTTGCCTGAGTTTTGAAGCACAAGGGAGTAAATGCCCGCCAGGCTGTTGAAAAGAAAATGAGGATTGACCTGGTTTTTCAAGGCATCGAGACGGGTTTCCGCGTTCTCTTTTTCGAGTTTTATCAGCTCATTCCGGGCCTCCATGAGCATGAACCAACCCCTGGAAAGCTTGAGCAATGTGGTAATTCCAGTGAAAACCAGGCTGAATTTAAGAAGGTCGCCGAATTCATAATATGAAATGAAATAGTAGCCTGGCAGTATAATATCGGTGAGTTTTGAAAATGTGAGGATGTTCACTTCCGCTGATGCTCCAATACAGGCAAGCAGCAGGATGGAATAGGGGAAGTACATCTTCCTGCTTAGAAAACGGGGGATCAGGACGAGAAGGTTAAGGTAAATCCCGGGCAGCAGGCTTGATATAAAAATCAGGGTATAAATAAGGTCTATCTTCTGGAACCCCGGAGAGGTGGCGAATATTCTAAGCAGGACATAATACGAGAGCAGCCAGAAAAGCAGGTGCTGAACCCACCTGCTTCCTGCGAATTTCCTTATGTTTTTCATCACGGTCATCACGCCATCACGATTCTCACGAGTTCCTTTTCAGTACAAAGGTATAATCATTCTTGTCATCTTTGAACGCTGCAGGATCACTCCCGTATTTGACAATGAATTTCTGCAAATCAGACGTTGGTGCGGTCAGGATCACCTGGAAATTATCCTGATTTTTTTCATCCAGATCATATGGTACTCTTTCATGGGCAATCCTGATCCTGTTCTCATTGAAGAGTTTTATCAGCCATTCCTCGTTATACCACCTGATGGTGATCTGATTGTTTGCCAGCTCAACCCTTGCCAGGGTATGGGCAGGGATCATATGCATTACCGCAAGGTCCTGGCCTTCCATATCAGGGAGGTAAAAATCTTATCGGTGAATTTAATATCATAGGCATTCCCGTTTTTTTCGGGTTTGAATATTCCGGCAAACCCTTTATGCTGGCTTATTTCCCAGGTCGAAGAATCTCTACCCTGCCAGTTCCCAAGCAGTTCAGGTTTATAAATAATATCCTTTTCGGTATAGAAAGGATGAAGGGATTTTACGAGGCAGCTACTCATCGTTATTGCGATCAGGGCAACCAGAATTATCAGTTTTGTTTTCATGACGGTTGTTTTATGATGCAAAGGAAGCACCTGGGGCCACCGGAAAAAAATTATTTCGTCGAACAGCATAAAATGTTCGACAAACAATCAGGGCAGGAGGACTACAATTTTTCGTGTAATCAATTGACTTATTTAAATATCCGATTATCTTTGTTTGATGAACAGGTTTTTCGAACAGCTTCCGGGAAGCAACCTAAGCCCTTTCGATATTCTGCTGCTTGTTCTGTATGCCTCTACAAGTTTAGGGATAGGTTTGTACGCCTCCAAGCGCAAATCCGATTCCGATTTCATGATTGCCGGCCGCAGCATAGGCATCATTGGTTTTGTGACCTCCGTTGTGGCCAGCTATATTGGAGGAGCTGCACTGGTTGCTTATTCAGCTTATGTTTACAGGTTCGGGATATCTGCCTTTGCCGTGTTCATTGGTACTGCAATCGGCTTCCTGGTGTTCATCCCGTATGGGCATAAACTCAGGAAATTCAGCGGGGATAAACAATTCTTTACACTTTCCGACTGGTTTTATTTCAAGTTCAACAAGAAGACCGGGTTGTTTTCGGCCATCATACTTCTGATCGTTTATTCGGGTATGCTTTTAAACCAGTTTATCGCGGGAAGCAGCCTGCTGGCCAGCATCAGCGGATGGTCTTACGAAACCGGCCTTATCCTGAGCGCTGCCCTGATAATCACATACTTGCTGGCCGGGGGGTTCAGGAGCGTGATCCGGACCGACGTTTTCCAATACATGGTACTGCTGGTCATCATCATCCTGATCGCTTCGGTGATCTTCCAGGATAAGCGTGACTTTGCCGTAGAACTGGTCGACTTTTCCAGGATGAATATTGGTATGACCGTCGCCTTCACTGCATTCGGGATCTTCATTATTTTCCAGAGTGCCGAATACTGGCAAAGGGTTTACGGTGCGCGTTCCGACCGCATCGTGAGGAATGGTTTTATCCTCTCGGCTGTTTTTACTGTGATAACAGGGATTGCCATCACAATGGTAGGGCTTGCCGCTCACAGCCATCTTTCGAATATTGAAGCAAAGGATGCTTTTGCCAAAGGCCTTACTTTGTTGCTGCCCCGCAAACTCCTCGGTGCTTCCCTCATCATGATCTTCGCCGCCATTATGAGCGCCGCTGATACACAGATATTCGTCCTGGCATCCTCAGTGGCCGTCGACTGGTACGACAAACTCTCGGGAAGGAAATCGGATGATAAACGGAGAATGCTTATTACCCGGCTGGGGATCGTAGGGTTTACATCCCTTAGCTGCCTGGGCGCCTTCTTCCTCAGGGACCTTGTTGCAGTGATCGTCTTTATCACTGGCATAGGCTTTACAATTATCCCTGCGTCCGTAGCTTCCTTTCACTGGAAGATCAGCAGCAGGGCCGCCCTCGCCAGCTTTGCCAGCGGAATAACATATATTTTTGTGCTCATCGGCATCGCCCTTTTCCAGGGTGATCCCAAGGAATTCTTCAAGGATAATGCCGACCTGGCTATCTTATCGGTATTTGTTTCAGCCCTGACTTTGTTCATCGTAAATTTGTTTTCCGGAAAAAGGGCTTCATGAAAAGAAATTTACTTCTGATAATGTTGGTACTGTCTGTTTTCGCTTCCCGGATGACTTTCGCCCAGGCTGATACGACATTGCATCCTAAAGAAAAACGAAAGAAGGGCTGGGTTCCTTCCCCCTTGCCGGTGATCGGCTATGATGCCGACCAGGGCCTGCAACTTGGAGCCCTTTGCCAGCTGTTTGATTACGGCGACGGTTCGATATACCCCAATTACAGGCATACAATTTATGCTGAAGTCTCTTTTTTTACAAAAGGCAGTGCGGTATTCGAACTTTTTTATGATTCCAAATACCTTATTCCGGGTAATATCCGCTTTACGGGCGATATCACTTATCTCCCTGAACGGGCACTTGATTTCTACGGTTTTAACGGATACCAGGCCAACTATGATCATGCCTTCGAAACCCAGGGGAGCCCCGATTACATCTCAAGGGTCTATTATCGTTGCCAGAGAAGGCTTTTCCGTGTCCTGGCCGATTTCCAGGGCCCCATCCTGGGTCAGAAATTCCGATGGCTGGCCGGGATCAATTTTTTTGATATCCGCATGTCTACAGTGGATATCAGCAAGATCAATGCTGGAAAAAAAGAGAGTAACCAGCTGCCTGATACCGCGTTACTATGGGATAATTATGTTAAGTACGGATTGCTCAACCCTGCTGAAGCAAATGGTGGGTCGCTTACTTTTCTTAAAATGGGACTGGTCTATGATACCCGCGATAACGAGCCGGCCCCTAATAAAGGGATATGGTCGGAGGTCGTTGTGATGGCCGCACCTACATTCCTGGGCAATAGTCCGTATGCCTTTGTGAAACTGTCAGTAACCCACAGGCAATTCTTTTCACTCATAAAAAAATACCTTGTCCTTGCTTACCGGCTGAATTACCAGGGAACTATTGGGGGGACATCACCTTATTATATAGATCCCTATATGTTCTCCTCATGGTCGCTATCAACCAAGACCGATGGGCTGGGAGGTGCCAGGACCATCAGGGGGATACTTCGCGACCGGGTTGTCGGTGATGGCACTGTTCTGGGAAACCTGGAGGTTCGATGGAAATTCTGGAGGACGCATTTTCTTAAACAGAACATATGTTTCGGGCTGGTCGGTTTCCTCGACGGGGGAATGGTGGTACAGGACCGAAAAGTCTATTCAAACCTGGTCCCGGCAAACCTGCAGTCGACTTATTTCAACTCTGCAGCCGACAGGATGCATTTCGCCGGCGGGTTTGGACTGAGAATTGCCGATAACGAAAATTTCATACTCACGATTGACTATGGATTCCCGTTTAATACCCAGGACGGC
>JAPLDN010000147.1 GCA_026391755.1 Bacteroidota bacterium | reverse complement strand
ATTTCCTGAGTAATGCCAGGGATTCCAGCCTTGCTTTATGGGTGTGCCTCTGATCGGCAGGATGAAGCTTTGCATAAAGGTCAGGATTTGATACTTCTATCCGCAGCAGGTAACGGTGGGCACCGGCCGAATACCACCGCTTGTAGGTTTCTTCTGTTTGTTCGCCCAGCGACAAGGTTATGTGAAGGACTCCATTGGTTTCTGAATGTATCTTCCTGAGCAGGTTCTCGATGGACTTGCTGAATGCTTTGCTGCTTTGCTCCCCGCTTTGTATTACAATTGAAGCAAAATTATTGTCGCGGGCGTACCTGGCAGCTTCAAGTACCTCCTCCTCACTGAGGGTGTAACGCTGGTAACGGCCGTTATCCTTTCTGATCCCGCAATAGAAGCAATTTTTGTTACAAATGTTAGAATATTCTATCAACCCCCTGAAAAAAACTTTCCTTCCCACCATTGCTGTTTTCAGTGCGTGGGCCCGGCTGAAAAGCTCTTCAGAACTTTCCTTGTCAAGGCCAAGCAGCATCAGAATATCATCTTTGCCAATGAATTTTTTTTGTAAAATATTTTCAACAGTTCGAGCCATTGTGAGGGAAATGTTAATATATTAGCTTGCTGATGCAAAGGTACCTTTTCTTTCGTAATTTAGTCAGCCGAAAAACCGCCTACTATGGATGAAGCTATTAGGACAGTCCTTGTCGATGATGACAAAACCAGTCTGCTGACCCTGCAGTTCCTGCTTGAGAAGCATTTTCACGAGGTCAGCATCGTGGGAACCGCAATGACGGTTAAAGATGCCATCGCTTTGATCGATGAAACGAAACCCGAAATGGTTTTCCTCGATGTTAACCTTCCCGACGGGGAAGGGTTTGATGTGATGGAAGGAGTTTTATTCCGAAAATTCCAGGTCATCTTTGTTACAGCTTTCGACAAATATGCAGTTCGCGCATTTGAATTTTCAGCGCTGCACTACATTGTGAAGCCTGCCACTTTTGACGGACTAAAAACCGCTTTCGACCGGTACAGGGATTCAAGGGAAAAAGACGAGGATATAGATGATCGTATCTCTGTTCTGAAAGAAAGTCTTAAAGGCGGCCAGGAGAAAATAATCATCCCGTCCTCAGATGGATTGAACATTGTAAAATTAGGAGATGTCGTAAGGCTTGAAGCCGATGATGTGTACACAACCTTTTATCTGTCAAACGGCCAGAAATTCGTAGCATCGAAATCAATGAACAACTACGAAAAAATACTGGAGGACCTCCCTTTTTCCCGTATTCACAGCAAACACCTGATCAACCTGGTATATGTCAAGCGGTATATGAAAGGTAAGGGTGGCTCGGTTATAATGGAAGACAATTCCGAAGTCGAGGTATCGGTAAGAAAAAAAGCTGATTTCCTTGAAAAGCTTAAATCCTTTGCCCGTTTTGTTTAAACGTTGAAGCGGATGTGCAGAATATCCCCGTCGTCGACGATGTAATTTTTCCCTTCAACTAATAATTTCCCTTTTTCCCTGCAGGCATGTTCCGATCCTAAAGCGATAAAGTCATTGTATTTCATCACTTCGGCACGTATAAATCCCCTTTCGAGGTCGCTATGGATTACACCTGCGGCCTGGGGAGCGGTCATGCCTCTGCGGATTGTCCAGGCCCTGACTTCCTTTGGCCCGGCTGTAAAGAAATTCTGGAGGTCGAGCAGGTGAAAAGCAGTTCTGACAAGACGGTTGACTCCCGGTTCGTTAAGCCCTGCATCGGCAAGGAATACCTTGCGATCTTCCTCCTGCTCAAGTTCGGCAATTTCCGATTCCAGTTTGCCTGCGACAATAAGGACTTCTGTATCCTCGGCCTGGACGCTCCGGATAAACCTTGCCGAGTATTCATTCCCGTTCACCGCCGATCCGTCATCCACATTACAGACATATAAGACCGGCTTCCCGGTAAGCAATGCGATATCGGTAATATATTTCTTGTCTTCTTCGTAAACGTCGGCTGTACGGGCACTCTGGAACGATTCGAGATGGTTCTTGTATATCTCAAGGACTTCAACACATTTCTTCGCATCCTTGTCGCCGCCCTTGGCTATCTTTTCAAACCTCTGTATCTTCCTGTCAACCAGTTCAAGGTCCCTGATCTGGAGTTCCAGGTCGACAATCTCCTTATCCCTGACAGGATCGACCGACCCTTCGATATGAGGCATATTGGGGTCGTCGAAACAGCGGATCACATGGATCAGGGCATCCACATTACGGATATCGGCAAGAAACTTATTGCCCTCGGTGTTTCCCCCTTTGGAAAGGCCGGGGATATCGACCATTTCAATTGTAGTGGGAACGATCTTTGCCGCATGAATGAATTTGTCGATTTCAAACAGCCTGGGATCCGGTACATTCATGGTCCCAAGGTTCGATTTAGTGGCGGTAAAAGCTGCTTTATGAGTTTCGGCCCGGTTCGAAGAGATACAGTTGAAAAGGCTGGTCTTTCCGGAGCCGGACAGGCCGATGATTCCGCATTTTAAAGGCATATGTGGTCCGTTTTAGTGCTTCGATTTTACTATCAGGGTTTTGCATTTCATAATTATCCCGGATTGTAATCCGGAATTTCTGAATGATTCTGCGAAATTACGTTATCCATAAGGAACATTCAAGTTGAATAAAAAAAATCCTTTCCCCAATAGTACCTTTTTGTATCTTAAATTTATTTATATTTGAAAAAAATCAGTATGAAAACGGGATTAAAAAGAATTGTCGTATTAATGACAATCATCATGACTTTGGCAGCCATACCTGTGCTTTCCCAGGTTATAACTGCCCCGGTGCAAAAAGGCGGCCTTTGGGGCTATATTGACCGGAATGGACAGTGGATAATCAATTCCCAGTTCACCACGGCATGGGGCTTCTCTGAAGGTCTTGCCCCGGCAGAACTGAATAAATTGTGGGGATATATTGATGGAAAGGGAAATTGGGTCGTTAAACCGCAGTATAAAAGGGCTGAAGGATTCAGCGAAGGCTTATGCAGGGTAATTACGACAGATGACAAATTTGGCAAGTGGATTTACCTGGATAAAACAGGCAAGCAGGCATTTGCCGCCCATTTTGATAATTGTATGGACTTTAGTAACGGAAGGGCAGCGGCAAGACAGGGAAAGATGTGGGGTTATATTGATAATTCAGGGAAGTTTATCATTGAAGGTAAATACGAGCATGCCGAGACTTTTTCTGATGGTGTTGCACGGGTAAAACTCGACAAGGTATATGGATTTATTGACCCATCTGGTAAATGGGTGTTGCAGACTGATTTTGAGAATATCCGGGATATGAAAGAGGGAGCATTTCCTTATAAGGGCAAAAACGGATGGGGTTTTGCAGACAAGCAGGGGAAAGTTATAGTTTCTGATAAACTGGATCATGCCCAGTCCATTGCTGAGGGAATGGGCAGGGCCAGGAATAAGGGGCTTTGGGGTTTTTATGATAATACGGGAAAACTGGTCATACAATTCAGTTTTGACGATTGCATGGATTTCTCAGAAGGACTGGCTGCGGTGAAAAAAGCCAAATTATGGGGGTTTATTGACAAGTCAGGAAATATGGTAGTTTCACCCCAGTTTGACGAGGTTGATTCATTCTCACAGGGCCTTGCGGCCGTGAAATCAGGTTCATTGTGGGGCTATATAGATAAATCAGGCAAGATGGCAATCCCGTTGCAGTTTGATAATGCGATAGGGTTCTCCGCTGAATAAGCCCAGGTAATCCTTTGGTAATTAATTTATTTCTTTCTACCTTTGCACCCCATTTTGTCCGGGGTGGAATGGCCTTATGTTCTTTCATTAAAACCCCCGGAAAAGAAAATAAAAGTTAAACCCGGAATGCGCTCATGCGCTTCCAATTAGCCAAATTTAATCAATGACTCCTGAAGAAACCAATGTCAACATGGAGCAGACTGTTAATGTTGAACCAGAAATTACAGGTGTTGAAGCACCCCAGGCAGAAATAACTCCTGAAGTTGTAGCCGAAGTACCTGAGAAAAAAGAAATCAGAAAGAAATCAGCCCCGTCAGAACCTTCTGAGGAATTTGACTGGGATTCCATCGGCAAGAAACATGAATTGTATTCCGCGGATGAACGCAAAAGGCTGGAAGATGTTTATGACCAGACACTTAAAGCTATCCAGGACCATGAGCTTATCGAAGGTACAGTAGTCACGATGACCAACCGCGAAATCGTTGTCAACATCGGCTTTAAATCAGATGGTGTTCTTATGGCCAATGAATTCCGCTACAATCCCGACCTGAAAATCGGCGATAAAGTGGAAGTCTATATCGAGAACCAGGAAGACACCACCGGGCAGCTTCTTCTTTCGCATAAAAAAGCCCACATCCTGAAATCATGGGAACGAATCAATACAGCCTATGACAACCAGGAAATCATCAAGGGCCATGTTAAATCACGCACCAAGGGAGGGCTTATCGTTGACGTATTCGGAATCGAAGCATTCCTTCCCGGTTCCCAGATCGATGTAAAGCCCATTCGCGATTATGATGTGTTT
>JAPLDN010000149.1 GCA_026391755.1 Bacteroidota bacterium | reverse complement strand
GACGGAATATGAAAACTCACTGTCCATAAAGCCCAACGAGCAATATCCTAAAAATAAGATCGATGAGATCAATAAAAAGCTCACCGAGGTCCAGGGCAGGAAAAAGACATTTGATGATCTTGTGGCTAAGGGCGATAACGCTTTCGGCAGCAGGGATTATGGTAAGGCCAGGGAGTATCTGCAACAGGCCACGGCACTGTTCCCCGATGACAAATACGCCAGGGACAGGCTTGGCAGGGTGGGTATTGTGATCGACAGTCTATACAGGGCCAATAAAGGGAAATACGATAAAGCTATTGCTGAAGCAGATAAATTCTATAGCAGCTTTGAATTTGACAAGGCCATAGACGCTTATTCGGAAGCAGCTGCGTTGCTCCCCATGGAAAATTATCCCAGGGAAATGATCGCGAGGATACATAAAACTATTTCAGAGAACGCGATTGCCGATGTCCTTAATAGCCCTGTTACAATTGTTTCCAACGATGAGAAGAAGTTCAGCTTTACACCTGTGAACATTGCCTCGAGGAAAGACAACTTCATTTATATCAAGCTCAGGAACCTATCGGCCAAACCCTTCAGTGTTTTACTCCGCTACGGGAAGGATAAGACACTGACAGGCGGTGTGGTGATCAGAAATCTCAGTACTGATGGAAAGGTGAATGAAAGGCTGATCAGTGTGAGGGAGCAGGATGCATGGTACCGTATTGACAATGATTATATCAGTCTTTATCCCCAGGGGGGAGATATAGAAGTTACTTTCATCCAGGTTTCGAAGGCCAGATAAGAGAAAATCCTTATTTTTGCTGCTGTTTTCCGAAGCATTTATTTTTCATAATCCTTTCCTATGCCATTCATGAATATCCATGTCGACAATGAATTCCGGCTGAGATTCAAAGATCTCTGGAGACTTATAGGGAATTCGCCCTTGCTGGTTATCAATTTTAACTACAAAGGTCAGAAGCGAACCATTTACGCTAAAGCCGAGCATTACAATATCACAGGAAGCATCAAGGACAGGATGGCTCTTTATATTATGGAGAAGGCGTATCATGAAGGGCGCATCAAAAAGGAAGATACCATAGTTGAGGCGACCAGCGGGAATACAGGCATAGCTTTCTCCGCTATTGGCAGGGCCCTGGGCCATAAAGTAAGGATTATCATGCCCGACTGGATGAGCAAGGAAAGGGTCGACATCATAAAAAGCCTTGGAGCAAAAATTATACCGATCTCAAAAGCAGAGGGAGGCTTCCTGGGAAGTATACAATTTTCGGAAGAGATTGCTGCAAGGGAGCCAAACATTTTCCTGCCCCGGCAATTCTCGAATGAAGCCAATGCAGAAGCTCATGAAAAGACTACAGGCCCCGAAATCTGGTCCCAGCTTACGTTCCATGGCGTTACTCCGGATGCTTTCGTTGCCGGTGTGGGCACTGGAGGAACTGTAATGGGGGTTGGAAGTGCCCTCAGGAAGATGAACACTAAGGTTAAAATTCATCCGCTTGAGCCAGCGGAATCGCCTACCATGTCAACCGGTTATAAAGTGGGAACCCACCGTATCCAGGGCATTTCCGACGAATTTATACCAGCCTTGATAAAACTGGACCAACTGGACCATATCGTTGCCGTACCCGATGGCGATTCGATCATCATGGCTCAAAAACTTTCCCGGGAACTCGGTCTTGCTGTAGGTATTTCTTCAGGAGCCAATTTCCTCGGAGCTTTACAGATACAGAACGAAATGGGCCCTGAAGCCAACGTCGTGACTGTTTTTGCCGATTGCAATAAAAAATACCTGAGTACCGATCTTATGCGTGCGGAACCTGTAAGGCCTGAGTATGAAAGCCAGGAAATAGAGCTGTTGAACTTTAAAGTTTTCAAGAGGGTTTGCGAAAATTGCTGCGATATGTTCGAGTGCGAACTTAAGCCTTATACAAGGGCAAAGTAACTCTGAATATACTTCCTTTTCCGGGTTCGCTTTCAACAAAAACGCTTCCTTTGTTTTTTTCAAGAAATTCTTTTGTAAGGATCAGTCCCAAACCTGTGCCGGGCTCTTTATTTGTTCCCGGTCTTGACACCGAAACATCAATCCTGAATAATTTGGCCACTTCTTCGGGGCTCATCCCGATCCCGCTGTCTTCTATTTTTACTTCAACATGGGAGTCGGCACTACTAGTTTGAACAGAGACTGAACCTGTCTCAGCTGTGTATTTTATGGCATTTGTCAGCAGGTTGTGAATGGCCGAACGTATCATGTTCCTGTCGGCTTTGATGATTGCCTGGTCGGAAATTCTGCATTCAAAAGAAATATTTTTATGAGTTGCGGATGCTTTTATTGTTTCACACAAAGATTTTACCTCCCTGGCAAGGTCAAATACTTCCATTTCAAAATCTATCCTGCCGGTTTGTATCCTCGACCATTCAAGTAAATTTTCGAGAAGGTTGTATAGCCTTTGGGAATTGGAATGAATTATTCCAATAAATTTTATCCTGTCTTCTTCGCTCAGGGTAGCATATTCATTCCTGAGAAGATCAGAATAACCCAGTAGATAATGAAACGGGGATTTAAGGTCGTGCGCCAGTATTGAGAAAAACTTATCCTTGCTGATATTGCTTTCCTGCAACTCGTCTGCATATTTTAAAATCCTTTCTTCGGCTTTTATTCTTTCATTCACTTCTTTTTCGAGACTTTTCCGGTTTTCAAATGACTCGCCAACCAGATTTGCAATGGAACGAAATTCGGGGCTGCCTGTTCCTATCCGGTTCAATCCTTCCCTATCCTGTTTGTGGAGGCTGTTAATGATTATTCTCACGGGAATAGTGATCCATCTTCTGATCAGGAGGTAAAATAGGAGCAATACAATAACGGCAAGGAGAACAGGAATAAGTGTAAAAAGATAGAACCAGCGGGTATCGGCTTTAAAAAATGTTTTTGAAATGAAATCAATCCTCGCAATGTCTTTGCCTGAGAAATCTTTCAGGAATACTGCAATCTCTGAGGATTTGGTGTCAATAGAGTGGACCAGGGTTTTTTTCCCGTTTACTTCCAGGTAGTGCAATGAAATTATTGAATTTGAAGAATTCTCAAGATCTGAGATTGTGCCCTGGTCCCATAGTTTTCCAAATAAGAGGTATCCCCTGGTTTTGGTCTTTCTTGCAATATCGGGAGAGGGTACTATGATCGACCCGTAAAGCTCGAGCAGACCAGCGTCGGCAATTTGAAAAAAATGGCAGGTGGGGTTTCCCTGGAATATCCGCTTCAGTCTTTCTGCAGTGAGTGTTTGTTTCAGCCTTGCAGGGCTGGCCTCATCATAAACAGCCCATATCAGTTTCCCGTCAGGATTGTAAACCTGTAACAAATCCAGGTCTAATGTTTGCCTGCCTGTGACCAGGTTCTTATTGGCCCAAACCGTATCAGGGTCACTAACGAAGCTGACCATCTCATCCCAGGCTGAATTATCCTCAAGGCTGCGGCTTAATGAGCGCTGCCGGCTGTTAAGGATACTTTGGATACTTATGGCAGTATTCTCACGGTAGGCATTATTGTAAAGCTTCTCTTCTTTCGAACGGGTAAAATGATAGGCAAGGGTTGAAATTATCAGGAACCCTGTAACCATCACCACCAGGCTCATTATTTTAATATTCAATTTCATTTAATCAGCACTTGCATAAAAGAATAATCCGCAAACAAATTACAATTAAAAAAGCTTTAATAATCATAGTAGTCCACTTTATTAGTAAGTGTAGCTTTTTTTGTTTGTTATGTTGACTTTTACACCCGGATGCATCATAACCATTTGCCTGAACTTGCCCCTCGGGCGGGTGATCAGGGAATAGTTATCTCCGGATGGAATGCAGTATGATCAGCGTAATCTCGGGCTTTATTCCCACCCGGCCAGCATATCCTACAGTCCCCAGTCCCCTGTTAACATACAGTCTGGAGTTGAAACCTGCTTTGTTTTTTATATAATAACCTCCCCACAGGGAATTTGACCAGGATAAGATGCTCCATCTCAGAGAGCCGGTTTCAATACCGAATTGGCCGCCATGTGTATGCCCCGAAAGAGTAAGATCTATTTCGGGATGCTGCCTGCAGATGATGCTGTCCCAGTAGGATGGATCATGCGAAAGCAGCAGGCAGAAACAGGATCTGTTGATCCCCGTTTCAGCTTTATCAATATCGCCGTAACGCTGAAACCTTTTCGTGGCTCCCCAGTTCTGAACCCCTATAATATTGATGCTATCGCTACCCGACCTTATTGCTACAGAGCGGTTCAGTAAAAGGTTCCACCCAAGGTCTGTGTAAAAACTATACAAATCCTCAAGATTAAGTTTTTTAACCAGGGTGTTCTCCCACCTCACATAATCTCCGTAATCATGGTTTCCCATGATGGCAACTATCCCGCAGCGGGCATGCAGTTGTTTGAGATATTGGATAAAACCTTTGCCTTCGGCTGTAGAAAAAGTGAACATATCGCCTGTAAAAACAATGAGGTCCGGCTTAAGATCATTTATTTTGTTCACGGCTTCCAGGAGTTTCTCCCTGCAAGTCCAGTTCCCAAGATGCACGTCGGAGAACTGCACTATCCTGAAGTTGTTAAATGAGGCCGGGATCCTTGCAGAAGGGAAATCGACAGTGGTGACTTTAAAATCATACACCCAGATTATCATACCAAGGCCTAGGGTGAGCCAAAAAAGTCCCCCTATAATCCATGCGCTTAATTCAATCCACTTAAGCCATACTATCCTGATCTTAAGCAAGTTGTAGCTGATCAGTCCAATCAGCCTGCTCAGGAGTGAAATAAGCAGGGGTATCATTTTTGCGACTATGGTCATCATCAGAAGGCTTAGCAGTACAGCCATGATGGTAACGTTCCAAGTAATAAAAGGCCTGAAAAATCCATAGATAACAAGGCAGGCCAGGCTTGTTGCCGGCAACCAATACAGGATGGTAAGCAGGGATCTGATTATCGGTTTACGCCGGCTGATCCAGGTGCGGACCGAGAACCATAATACCAGGTCTCCAAGGAGAAAAACTGTAAGAAATATAAGTACTCCCTGGTACTTTGGGAAGAAGGAGAGTAGAATCAGGATAAGTGCAACGACGCCGGAAAAGAAAAGCGCCAGGCTTAATGCTTTCTTCATTTATTCTTTACATAATTCACAAGTCCTTTGGCTTTGAAAATCTCCATAAGTTTATCGGGCAGGGCCGAAAAGCCGAATTGTTTCAGGCCTGTGAACACGAGTCCCTTTTCAAAATCGATATTAACTTCATCACCCTGTTTGTATGCTTCAACAGCTTCGGGAACAAGGAGGATGGGGAGTCCCTGGTTCACGGCCGAACGGTAAAATATGCGGTTCACCGATTTACATATCACTGCTTTAACACCGGCGAAGGCAAGCCCGACAGCAGGATGTTCCCGGGAGCTGCCGCAGCCGAAGTTGGCGCCGGCCATTAGTATATCGCCTGCCTTTATCCTTTCCGAAAAACTATTATCAAATCCCTTGAACAGGTGAGGCATGATCTTCTCGGGTTCTGAACTCTGGACGTTGTATGTGAGGTTCCCCGCGAACATCTGGTCTGTATTTAGATTGTCAACATCAGCATAGTTCCAGGTCCCATTGGAGAAACGGTCTTCACCTTCCCTGATATCGACTTTTGAGCTTTGAGGAGCGTGAAAAGGGAATTTGTCGTTGGCCTGAATGCCCCTGGGATCGCTGATCTCTCCTGCAATTGCCGAGGCAGCCACTGCAGCAGGAGAGGCGAGGTAAACATTGGAGGCATTATTGCCCATCCTCCCTTTGAAATTCCTGTTGGCTGTGGATATCACATTATAATTATCGGCCGGAATGCCTTGTCCCGTTCCGAGGCAGGGTCCGCATGAGGAGGCGAGTACATTTGCTCCTGCATCCATAAAAATATCTATAAGGCCTTCTTTCATCGCCTGCTTGAATATTTCTTTGGAGGCAGGGATGATAATAAGCTGCATGAATTTGGCAACTTTCTTTCCTTTTAAAACGTCTGCTGCTTCCCGGAGGTCTTCAAGACGGCCGTTGGTGCAGGTTCCGATAAGAGCTTCATGGATCTTTGTTCCCTGCACTTCCGATAATGCTTTGACATTATCGACATGGTGAGGTGCAGCAATCACCGGGAAAATATCATTCATATTAATGTTGATTTCCCTGAGATAAGCAGCATCGGCATCAGCCCAGAGGCCTTCAGTATTTTTACCGAACCATGCATCGAGGATTTCATCGGCAGGGAAGACTGCATTTTTCGCGCCCATTTCAGAGGCCAGGTTGGCAAGAACCATTCGGTCGGCAATACTAAGGGTCTTTACGCCCTCGCCGTGATATTCTATCGACATGTAATCGGCTCCGCTTGAGCCTATCATTCCAATGATCCAAAGGGCAAGGTCCTTTGCATAAACACCTTTTCCGAGTTTCCCTTTAAGGCTAATCTTGACTGATTCGGGCACCCGGAACCAGGTTTCCCCCTGTTTCCATAAGCCGGCCGTTTCGGTACGGTCTATGCCTGCTGCAAATGCATTAAACGCCCCTGCGGTACTGGTATGGCTGTCACTGCCAACGATGATCATTTTAGGCCTGGCATATAATGACATAAGCTGATGGCAGATCCCATCACCGACATCGTGAAATTGTTTAATCCCGAATTTGTCAACAAGATCCCTTATTACCTGATAGTCGTTTGCCAGTTTTGAATTGGTTGGAGGGGCATTGTGATCCAGGGTGATCAGAAGGGTGTCGGGGTTAAGGGGTTTTTCACCTCCCATTTTTTTAAAAGTACTGTAGATGCTCGATGTATTATCGTGAGAGAGAATGATGTTTGGTTTGGCGAAGACAATGGCGCCTTTTTCAGCATTGAAAATCTTTTCAGCAAAAGTTCTTCCTTTCATATCAAGGTTTTTTTATGTTTAAGACAAAGGTATAATTTTTTTTTGCCGTGCTGGAGGGAATTCCTATCTTTGCAGCCCGTTTTCAGTGAAACCCGGAGAGGTGGGTGAGTGGCTGAAACCAACAGTTTGCTAAACTGTCGTACGGGAAACTGTACCGGGGGTTCGAATCCCCCCCTCTCCGCAAAGGCG
>JAPLDN010000066.1 GCA_026391755.1 Bacteroidota bacterium | reverse complement strand
TGCGGTCAGCAGGACCAGGAAGCCAAGGAGGAAAATCCTTGGGGGTAATAATTGCTGGATGACTTTATCGAGAAAATCAATATTCCCCTTGGTAAACAATTCTTTTATCCCTGGCAGGAAATAGAGCTTTGCAAAAATAAACTGGGTGGCAAGCCAGCGGGCTCTCTGCACCATAAATACGTTTGACTTTTGCACTTTTTCATCATAAACAATTGCATCATTAACATAGGCGATCTTGATCTGATCTTTGATCATTCTCATCTCAAGCTCCTTTTCTTCGCCAAGAATGAAATCCATATTGGTTATATAATCCTTGAAAACAGCATAGTCAAAAGCCATTCCCGAACCTATCAGGGCTGATGAAAGACCTAATACCCAATGTCCCTTTCTGAATATCTGGTTGTTGATCTCTTCACTTACTGTATCAAGCACTGCAAAAGCAGTATTTTGATTTTTAGCAGTTCTGTGCACCTGGATTGCCTTATACCCAAGGTTCATGGCATTGTTCATTTTCCAGAGACAATCCCGTTCCATGATGTTATCAGCATCGAGTATCAATGCAATATCGTAATTCCCAGGCAGCCGTTTTACTGCTTCTTTAAGTGCTTTCGCCTTGGAACTGTTCTCAAAAACCACTTCCATCACTTGGATCGGAAGTTTACGGAGTTCTGCAAGGGTTAAGTGTGAAAAGCTGTCAGCAATAATAATAATGTCAAAAAGTTCCCTGGGGTAATCCTGGTCAAGTGCCTGCCTGGCAACTTCAATGATCACCGAGTCTTCCTTATACCCGGGAATCAGTAGGGCAAAGCGATTCAGCTTCTTGTTTTCGGGCACAACTTGTTTTATAGGGAAAAGACCTGCCACAGAGAAGATTAAAAAATAAATGGTGGTAAGGAATAAATATGTAAAAAGAACCACCTGTAAACCGATAAAAACCCACTTTAATATTTCAAGTATCATATTAAAAGTTTATTGATTAGCCGAATACTAATGCAAATATAATTGAAACGCAAAGCGAATCCAAAAGATTATTATAAATATGGATTGTCGTGAATGTGTGGATTGACAATGTTTTTCAGATGCCATCCAATGGCCCGGAGATAGGCATGAAAGTAGGTTAACTTTCCTTTTAGAAGGTATTTGAATGCGTTCTTTGGAATTGCGACTGCAAGCTGATATAGAATACCGATCCGAAAATCCTTTCCCGTGACGTTTCTCCTCAGGAAAACAATCCTGTTCCTGTTCTGATAATACACTTTGGATGCACTTAGTTTTCCCACTGATACTGATTCTTTGTGATATACAAGAGAGTCGTGGACATACCAGATTGTGTACCCCGCCTTTTTGATGCGGTAGCTCCAATCAGCTTCTTCGTAATACAAGAAGAAAATGTAAGACATAATTCCGATCTCCCTTATCACTTTCATTGAAACCATCATTGCTGCACCATGGGCATATGGAGTTACCCTGTCCACATCATGCTGGCCTTTATCCTTCTCCCTGTATCCTATTGCAAAACTCCTCATTGTGCGATGGTCGATTGGAGTATAGCCTGCAAACTGTATTATTGAGCGGTCGTAATAAAAACGCAGTTTGGAGCTTACACAGCCTATCTTGGGGTCCGATTGCATCTTCTTCACCAGTGGCTCGAGAAAACCCTTATCTACAATCGTATCGTTATTCAACAACAGAATATACTCCCCCCGGGCCCGCATTATACCCAGATTATTACCTCCTGCGAAACCCATATTAATATTGCTTTCGTACAGGGTAACCGAGGGGAATCTCTCTTTAATTATCCGGGGAGTATCGTTCTCGGAATGATTGTCCACAACGATGATCTCAAAATTAGGATATGTTATTTTGGTGAGAGATTCAATCATTTCAAGGGTGTCTTCCGAACCATTGAAATTAACAGTGATAATTGAAACAAGTGGAGATTGGCGGGATGTCATTTTAGTCCAGTGTAGGGCTTTTATGCAGATCGCGGTTAAAAGAATTGCTTATTTGCCATCCGATTGCATTTTTGTACGCTTTGAAGAGATTGAATTGTCCTTTCATCAGAAAAACGAGCATATTCTTTGGAACTGCAACCAGGAACTGGTACATCAGCGCCAGTATAAAAAGAGGCCCATTAACATTGCGCCTCAGGTAAAGCAGTCGGTTTCGGTTCAGATAGTAAATTTTCAGGGGACTCATTGTTCCGGTTGTAATGGAGTCCTTATGGAAGATCAATGAATTATAAACATATCCAATCTTATAACCGGCGTCTTTGATCCTTTGCATCCAGTCCATTTCTTCATAATACAGGAAAAAAATATCAGCCATTAATCCAACTTTCATCATAACCTCAAGAGGGATCATCATAGCTGCGCCATAAGCGTATTCGGTATAAGAATCCTGGTCATGTTGTCCTTTATCGGCCTCCTGGAAACCTATCCCCCTGTTTCTAACTGTTATCGGGTTAATAGTTGTAAATCCGGCATATTGAATTAATTCAGGTTGGTAGAAGTACCTGATTTTTGGGCTTACAACGCCAAGTGATGGATCCATCTGAAGCTTGGAAACGAGGGGTTCAATAAATCCCGGATCAACTTCTGTATCATTATTAATCAGTAAATGAAACTTCCCTTTTGCAATCCTGATGCCAAGGTTATTACCTCCTGCGAATCCCAGGTTTTCCTTGCTCTCAATTAAAATGATATCAGGATGTTTTTCTTTAAGTATTGCTGGTTTTTTCGTTGGGGATGCGTTATCTACAACAATTATCTCGTAAGAAGGGTATGTAATCAGCTTTATTGAGTCGAGAAAAGCAAGTGTAACTTCTGGCTGGTTATAATTTACCGTGATTATTGAAACCAATGGAAATTTATCTGCCATAGACGTTGGGGTTATGTATTATACCTATATTTCCCTGTTTCAGAAGAGAGATTTTTTATCTTCTTCCTCCTTTTCCTGTTCCCTTCTGTGTTGCAGCATTCCAACGATAAATCCAAGTGGAGTAAAGAGTAAAAATCCGATGATCATATGAACAACTACGCCTGTCATTTGAATTTTAACTCAGGGGTTCGGTTTCTAATTCAGTTACTTTTACAGGAATCAATTTATCCATTGACGGGGCCATAAACACATAGGCCATACTGATGTAAACAACCAAACCGGTTGGGAACTGGCCGAGAACTGCATTACCGTAACTGGCCACCAGGATGCCGAAAACACCGCACAGAAGTGCGGCGATCTTCACCTCCAGATCTTTATTTTTTATCTGAAACATACTTATATATAAACCTTTGCCGGTAAAATAGCCCAGTATCAGGAGGTGCAGGTAAAGGCCAATTATTCCCGCTTCCGCCCAAATAAGAACAAACCAGCTGTCGGTAGCAACGCTTGAGAGAAAAGTTTCTCCTGTATAAGTTATTGCACGGCTTCCGGCATGACCAATACCACCTCCAAAAGGCCTGGTTTTAAGGTAAGCTTCGAAAATAGCCTGGTTCTTGAGCCTGACCTGGAAAGATGCATCATCATCCGGAGTAAAAGCCGATCGCATCCTGTAAACCTGGTAACTGCTGTCGCCGATAGTAGTATACCGGAAAAAGGAGTAAATGAAAATGAGAAATATTGCACCTATTATAATTACTTTTACGTTCTTCCTGATGATTATATATAAAGCGCCACCTGCAAACGGCACAAAGATTGCACCCCTTGTTCCCGAGCTGGACATACCATAATACCCGGCAATAAAAACTATCGCCCAAAACAGTCTTTGTTTTAATCGTTTTTCATAAAAGAACATGATCATGGCAACAATCCCGATCTGTCCCTGGGCGGCACCAAACTGGCCTGCATCGGAGAAAAACGAGAAAGCGCGCAAATTACCCCACAGGATATGGGTGACTGCGCCGACTTCATCCAGCCATTTTTGCTCCCAGGGGTCAACGCCTATGTTTAACTGTATCCATGCTTTAGCTGATGCGATAATGGAGATTATGGCCCATATTTTCAGAAAGCGGTCCAGGTGTTTTGGAGTGTTATAAAGAAGCTGTACAAGGGGAATTACAAGTATCATATACAAGCCGATACCACGCATAGAGGCAAACCAGGCTGTTTTATTTACTGCCTCAGGGTTGAACATTTCAAGGAAGATATAGCCGAACCAAACTAAAGCAAGGTAAGTCAGATCATTTTGAAGAGGTTTCAGGTCAAGTTTCTTGTCATAAAAATGAAAGAAAATTGCAATATAAGTGGATATCAGTGTGATATCCATCAGGTAACCCAGTTTAACGGGAATATACCGGGAAATCCCGATGATAAAGAAATTAATAATAAAAGCGAAAGTAATGCCGATTTCGGGTTTAAGTATCAGCCGGTAGAATGAATAGAAAAGAATAGGGATTGCAATTACAATGGCAGCGGTCATGATCCCCCCGAGAGCCATTGCATACCCTAAAACAATAGTGGCAATCAACATGATCCCAACCAGAAATGGATTTCTGAGTAGTTCAGCTCCGGTCGGTATTTGGAAAAGGTTCATTATGCCTATTGAAATAAGGGTTCTTTGTTTTTAAGACGCTTGTTTAATTCTTTATAAAAAGCAAAACCTTTAGAAAAAATAAGGGAGAATGAAATGTCTATCTCTTTCTTAAGGAAATGATATCCTATAAATAGCCCTATTACTGAAAATACTATCGAAGCAACGGCCACAAATAAAAGAATCGTTATCGGGGGCATGGAAGGGAAGAGGTAATGAAGCCCGAAAATTGCAAAAACATCACCGAGTATATTTGCAATGGTCATCACGGCAACTTTCTGGAAATTTTTATCCGGTCTGTTCAGGCTGTCCAGAGCTACACCGGTAAACCGGTCAAGAGGCATGAGCATACCGTAAAGAATAAATACCATAAGAACATAAGTAATATTCGGAGAAGTGGTAAGATACTTTGCTCCTCCCAGAATGAGAATGAAATATTTATTTAAAACCAGGCTGATGGCCGCAATTAATATAAAAATATACACAATTGGGCCGGTATAGGCGTAATAAATCCGTTTAAACCCCTCCGTATTATTTTCCATGCTCATTTTTGAGAGTTTGGGGAAGGCTGTAGTCGCAAAGCTAAGGAGCGGGATCTCAATGAATTCAATATATTTCAAGGGTATTGCATATAATGCAACACTGGCAGGACCCATAAAAGCGCTGAAAGAGATAATAAAACTATCGGCGCCTTTCAGCAGGCTGCTTCCAATACGTGTTGCCATGGAATACCTCCCGTATTTCAGGATATCCATAACTTTTTCTTTACTTATACGCCCGATATGCTGAAGGCCTGTCCATTTCCTGAAAACGCAAAACAATGAAGTAGCCAGGTTTGTCGCAATATATATAAGCACTACCATTTTTACATCAATTTTAATGAAGAGGTAGGCAAAGAAGATGATCACCAGAAACGAACAGAGATTGAAGAACCTGATCCACAAGATCTTCCCGAAATCAATATCAGCCTGGAAAATTGACCATGCATCGTAAACAAGATCCAAATACCAAAGTCATGAATGGATAACATCCTGAGAAGAATCATAAAAGAAAACAGGCCGGCCAGAGCGGTCGACAAATTTCCTGCGAAAGAAAGAAAATTCGCGTCTTTTACTATCTTAAATGATGTTTGTTTTAAGAATGCCCACATGATGAATCAAATTATGGTCATCATCAGGAAATGACATTGTCTTCACGAAATCTGAATGTCAGAATCCTTTTAACCGTTCTGCGAAACTTTGACCTTGGTTTCGGGATTTCTCCGAAAACCGAATCCAGGAACATTAACTCAACCCCGTTAAGGACAATCTGGGTAGGTTGTTTGGTAACGGAAAGGAATCCATTCAAAGCAGCCTTGTCGGCATCGGTCCATGAACGATTAGCTCTGACAACGAGCAGGGCAAGATCAAATTTTGAAATCAGATCGATCGGATAGGCATTATTAATAAGGGATGGTAATTCAATAAAAATGTAATCGTAAGACTCCAGGTCGAGATGTTCATAACCTCTCAGGAGTTCCTTAGTTTCTTTTGTCTCAAAGAAATTATCCTGGATGATATACTGGATTTCATCTTCAGAAGGAGGTATCAGTTCTCCATTTTCAAACCCTTCTGCAGGTCCAAGATTTTCCTTGATATAATTAAGGAAAAGTGCATTTTCTCCAAATGATTTGAATTTCCTGCTGAGTTCTCTTCCTATGGTTGTTTTGCCTTCATAATCCCTGGTACTGAAAAGCAGAATGATGATCGGTTTCTTTTCGCTGTTACTTAGAAATTTGTGAAGACTGATTTTAATATTCTGGGCCATTATTTCAACCAGCCTTGGTAAAATAAACCCTATATCCACATTGTAAATTTGTTTTACAATTTTAGGATAAAGTCCTGCAAGTTTAAGCTTGATAAGGCGTTCGGCTCTGTCACCTGTTTTAATTGTTGTATCGAAGAATTCAAGGGCAAGTAAAACAATAATAACAAAGATTAAGCCCAGTAAGGCCGCGGCCAGGACCAGAAGCATAGCTTTTGACCGTAAGGCGTGGAGTGGATAGTAAGGAGCATCCACGACTTTAAGGTTTGTGGCCAGCTCGTCATCCTGCTGCCTGAGTTTTGCGAGGTTAAGGTCATGTAAAAGTTCAAGAAATTCACTTTCAGTGACACCGATAAGCCTTTCAAATCTCTTCTGCTGGGCTCCTAAGGGCGCGAATATTTCATAGACTTTCTGGAAATACCTTTTCCTTTCGGTCAGCACCCTGAGTGCCGCTTTGCTTTCTTCGTAATTAACAACGTTTGTGAGCCAGGCATTAAGCAGGTCTTTCAAAGGCAGACCTTCAACTGAGTTGGTTACAAGGTAAAGCTGGTCGATATTGTCTTTCAATTCCAGTTTTATCGATTCAACTTTATTCTTCAGGGTTGTAAGTTGTTTGATAGTCGCCGAATCATTGCCAAGATCGATCTCAATATTGGCAATTTGCATGGTTGTAGTGGTGAGATCATTGCGAAGCCTGAGGATCGCACTGGTGTTCAGCGAAAGTTTAGCATGATTTTCCAGCTTCTTCTCAATGATCTTAATAGCGGCATCGGATGAAGCGAGTGCGATTTGTTTATTCTGGAAATCAACATCAAGTTCTTCTTTCGTGCTGGCGATTACTTTAGTCTGCTCGTAAAAGTTGATGATGTTATTTTTCGAATTGAAAATAAGCAGGTCAGATTCGGCTCTTTGCAGTTTTCTCATGGCAGCTTCAAGTTGTGCCCTGAAGTAGGCAATTACCGCATCCGTTTGATTTTGCTTAAGCAATTTGAACGAGCGGATGAACCCTTTTGTCAGGAAAACAAGTGTTTGCTGGGCAATGCCGGCATCTGTCGATTTATAGGTAAGTTTCAGCAGGTCACTGCTTTGTACCCTGACTGTTTCGACTGTGGATAAGGCGCTTAGGCTGTAAAACGGGTCCTTTTGTGAATTCCAGAGTTCATATATAAAATTATAATCATTCTGGTGGCCATAGGCGACCAGTTGTCTTACCAACCTGTCAAATGCAGTCGTGTCTGCTAAACTATGGTGTATAATGGTTGCAGAGGTGGTAGTATCAAATTGGGAGTAGAAGTCAGAAGGCAGAGAAGCTGTATCAACTACTCCTTCAGAGCCACCGGTTCTGACTGGCGCAGGTTCGATTTTTTCCGCTTCGGTGGGATATGAAGCAGGTTCCGGCATCTGTCCCGGAATATCAACTTTAAGTCTCTGGCCTGAAGAAATTTCAGTATTCTTTAACCTGTTATAACTCATTAGCTTCCTTACGCTCAAACCGTAGTTACGTGCAATAGAGAACATCGTTTCCCCTGGCTTGACAACATGGTATGATTCCCTGGTCTGAATTTCGGATTCGATCGTTTTGCCTTTCTTACTATATCCATGACATCGGGGGGCACTTTCGCGATGAGTTCGTCATAGTGTTCCTTTGATATGTATCTTTCATCGTAATGATCCAGTAAAAGGTGCTGGGCAAGTAGGGAAGCGGAGACTTCTTCAAGTGTCTGCCGTGAACGGATCAGGTTGATCAGATTGTCGTAGATGGTGTTTTTGACCATCACGTCGGTATAGGCTTGCTGCTGCACTGTATAACCTGAAGTTACACCGGTATATATGGTAGTTTCCGAAATATAGCTCCATTGGTCTTTGCGGGTCAAGAAAAAGACGACTGCGGCGAGCAGAAGCGGGACAAGTATCAGTAGCAATACATGTCGTTGTAATATCTTGACAAAGTAGATAATTTTCATTATTCTATTTTGTTAATAACGTTGAATTTAAAGCCGCATAGCTCCTGTAATATCATGTACGAATTGAAAAATGCATTTCTTGATGTCTCGTAATTGTAGACCGCAACTCGGTACATTTCCATGATATAGGCAAGATCATATAAGGTGGACTGGCCATTAAGAAATTCTTTATCGCCCATTTCTTTGTTCATTGCTCCTGCAATTACGCTCTCATTGGCATTCTTCAGGATTTTCTGATTGACGATTAGCTGATTATATTGTGTTATGATTTTTTGTCGCAGCTCCAGGATTACATTGTCCTTGTTGGCCATTGATTTTTCAATTTCCTTGGTCGCAGTTTTCATCTGGTTCTTGCGGTCCCAGAGGTCCTGCATAGGGAGACGTATTTCAAGCTGGCCCAATCCCCTGTAACTATTCTGGAAGGAATACATTATATTATTATCACCAAGGTTGCTTGTATTATTTGTTGTAGCATCCCACCAGTCGGTCTGAATATATCCTTCAAGATAGAAGTTTCTCATCCATACCCGGCTGGCCGATTTGACCCTGTAGCGCCACGCATCTATGTCTGCTTCATAATATTTAATTTGCGGATTGTGTACGACGGCTGAGTCAATAAGATCTTCCAGCGGCGGAATGCGAAGGGTAATATCATCGATAAGAGGGTTGAAATATGTAGTGTCCCTCATTTGACCAAAACCGGTTGCAGGCAATAGAAATAATGCCATCAGGAAAAAGTGCTGCAACACTTTCTTTAAATCTGGTCTTACAGAATTCAGGATTCCCATTTACATATTCTCCTTTTGAAATAAAGCGCCGAAAGTTCTGAAGATGATCACAAGGTCACCCCAGAATGTGTTATGCTCAGCATAATAATTGTCAAGTGCAAACCGCTCTTCTTCGGACATTGGTCCGGTTCTTCCTCTTTTCTCGACCTGCCAGAGGCCAGTAAGACCAGCTGCTGACCGGAACCTGCGGCTCCATTTCTTTTTTGTCAGGGCTTCGGCTTCATTTAATGGTAAAGGCCGGTTCCCGACGATCGACATATCACCTTTAAGTACATTGAAAAGCTGCGGTAATTCATCGATACTGGTCATCCTGATAAATTTGCCAACCTTGGTTATCCTCGGGTCGTCTTTAATTTTAAGGAATGCCTTCCTTGCGCTCCTGCGTTTGTTGGCAATTCTTTCGCAAACCTGCTCTCCATCGTAATAGACAAGCGGAGAACAATATTGTCCTTCAGGTAATTTGTTGCATTCGGTACATTTCACCTCGACGGTTTCACTGATATACTGGTTGAGATGCTCAACTTCCTTTAACCGCTTGTCGGCATCAGGGTACATCGAACGGAACTTATAGAAATCAAAAATCTTATAATTGGCACCAACCCTTTTTGAAAAATAGTAAACTTTCCCCCTTGATTCAAGCCTGATAGCTATCATCGTGAGTATCATCAGGGGAGAGAGCACGAGAAGTGCAGTTCCTGCCACCAGGAGATCGAAAGTCCGTTTGATGAAAGGGGTTTTGTAAGCGTTAAAACTAACGCTGGTATCAACCGCGATGGTTTTATTTTCAAATTCCGATTTGAATTTCTTGAGAAGGTTGATCCTGTGATATATATTCTCCGGGTCAATACACTGATGATAAAAATCATCTATACCCAGCAGGTAGGCATTCTTTTTGGCACTGTAATCTTTAAAAAAAGAGATTACAATAAACGGTGTTTTCTGGTATAGCTTGTTAAGCTTTAAACGCCTGAAGAAAGAGAAAGCATTAATTCCGGGAAGCAGCAGTTCACAAACAATTGCATCAATAGTCTGTTTTTCCTCGTATTTTATATCGAATCTTGTATCCTTGTCAAGATCGAAAATTTTAAATTGA
>JAPLDN010000340.1 GCA_026391755.1 Bacteroidota bacterium | reverse complement strand
TCCCGTTCCTTGAGCACGACGATGCGAACCGGGCCCTGATGGGATCCAACATGATGCGCCAGGCAGTACCCCTCTTAACACCCGAAGCCCCCATTGTTGGAACCGGGATTGAAGACCTTGTTGCAAGGGATTCAAGGGTTCTTATCAATGCCGAAGGCGAGGGTGTGGTCGAATACGTGGATGCCAACGAGATCATGATCCGCTATCACAGGAGTGAAAAGGAAAAACTTGTAAGTTTTGAAGATGATACCAAAACATATAGGCTTACCAAGTTTATGCGTACCAACCAGAATACCTGCGTTAACCTGCGCCCCATCGTCCGCAAGGGCGATAAAGTCCAGAAAGGCCAGGTCCTCTGTGAAGGTTATGCCACACGTGACGGAGAACTTGCCCTTGGAAGAAACCTCATGGTTGCTTTCATGCCCTGGAAAGGGTACAATTTTGAAGATGCTATCGTAATCTCCGAAAAAGTCGTTTCAGAAGATATCTTTACATCTATCCATATTGAGGAATTCACCCTTGAAGTGAGGGATACCAAGCGCGGGGTTGAAGAACTCACCAACGATATCCCGAATGTAAGTACCGAAGCCACGAAAGACCTGGATGAAAACGGTCTTATCCGCATCGGCGCTGAAGTTAACGAGGGAGATATCCTCATCGGAAAGATCACTCCTAAAGGTGAGAGCGATCCCACCCCTGAAGAAAAACTGTTGCGGGCAATCTTTGGCGACAAGGCAGGCGACGTGAAGGATGCTTCTCTGAAAGCGCCTCCTTCAATGAAAGGCGTGGTAATCGAAAAGAAATTATTTTCGAGGATCATCAAAGATAAAAAAGCTAAAACCAAGGAGAAGGATGAACTCAGGAAATTGGAGGATGAATTCCAGCTCGACATCACTAAGCTGAAAGCAAAGCTTGTTGAAAAGCTCGGAGCCCTGGTTAACAATAAAGTCTCCCAGGGAGTGCTGAACCAGTTCAAGCAGGAAATTGTACCTAAAGGTGCAAAGTTTACTGCAAGCATCCTCACTGACATTGATTATATGACGGTCAACCCCAACAAATGGACGACCGATCGTTGCAAGGATACAAAGGGCTGAAGACATGCCATTCCTTGAAGACGGGACCCCGGTTGACATTGTTCTAAATCCTCTTGGCGTACCTTCACGTATGAACCTCGGACAGATCTATGAGACCATACTCGGCTGGGCAGGCAACAAGCTCAACCAGCGTTTCACAACACCTATTTTTGACGGAGCCCACATCGATGAGATCAATGCGTATCTCGAGAAGGCGGGCCTGCCAAGGAATGGAAAAGTGTGGCTTCATGACGGCTTGTCGGGCGAACCATTTGATCAGCCTACGACCGTCGGGTTTATCTATATGATGAAACTTCATCATATGGTGGATGATAAAATGCATGCCCGTTCCATTGGCCCGTATTCCTTAATTACCCAGCAGCCACTGGGTGGTAAAGCTCAGTTTGGAGGCCAGCGTTTTGGTGAAATGGAAGTGTGGGCCCTCGAAGCATTCGGGGCAGCCAACATCCTGCTCGAGATACTTACTGTTAAGTCAGACGACGTCGTTGGCCGCGCAAAGGCTTATGAATCCATCGTCAAGGGCGAAAGCATGCCTGTACCGGGCGTTCCCGAATCCTTCAACGTGCTTGTGCATGAATTACGCGGCCTCGGGCTGAATATTACAACAGATTAATTCAACATTTGTCAATCAGCAAAACTATGGCATATAAAAAAGAAGGTCCAATAAACAGCGCTTATTCAAAGATCACTGTTAGCCTGGCTTCTCCCGAGAAAATCCTGGAGATGTCAAGCGGTGAAGTGCTGAAACCTGATACCATCAATTACAGGACATACAAACCCGAGAGGGATGGTTTGTTCTGTGAACGGATCTTTGGCCCTGTAAAAGACTGGGAGTGCCACTGCGGTAAGTATAAAAGGATACGTTACAAAGGTATCGTATGCGACCGTTGTGGTGTTGAAGTGACCGAGAAAAAGGTACGCCGCGAGAGAATGGGTCATATTCAGCTGGTCGTTCCCGTTGCCCACATCTGGTTTTTCCGTTCATTGCCAAACAAGATAGGATCACTTCTCGGACTCCCTACGAAGAAGCTGGAATCCATTATTTATTATGAAAAATACGTAGTCATCCAGGCCGGAGTTAAAGCTCAGGATGGATTGAATTACCTGGATTTTCTTTCCGAAGAAGAGTATTTCGATATTATCGAAAAGCTTCCGCAGGAAAACCAGTACATGGATGACAGCGATCCTAATAAATTTATTGCCAAGATGGGAGCTGAAGCTTTATACGAGCTTCTCTCGAGGATAGACCTGGACAAGGAGTCCTACGATCTCCGCCATAAGGCAAATACAGAGACATCCCAGCAGAGGAAAGCCGAAGCTCTTAAGAGGCTGCAGGTTTTTGAATCATTCAGGGATGCGCAGAAGCGTATGGACAACCGTCCCGAGTGGATGATCGTGAAAGTGGTTCCCGTTATTCCTCCAGAACTCAGGCCTCTCGTACCCCTGGATGGCGGACGTTTTGCCACTTCCGACCTGAATGACCTTTACCGCAGGGTGATCATCCGTAACAACCGCTTGAAACGGCTTATAGAAATCAAGGCTCCTGATGTCATTCTCCGTAATGAGAAGCGCATGCTCCAGGAAGCTGTCGATTCATTATTTGACAACTCCCGTAAAGCCAGTGCAGTCAAGACCGAATCGAACAGGGCGCTGAAATCCCTCTCCGACAGTCTGAAAGGCAAGCAGGGCCGTTTCCGCCAGAACCTCCTTGGTAAACGTGTTGACTACTCAGGCCGTTCGGTCATCGTGGTTGGCCCCGAACTCAGGCTTAACGAATGCGGCCTGCCGAAAGAAATGGCATCGGAACTTTACAAACCCTTCATCATCCGCAAGATGCTTGAGCGCGGTATTGTAAAGACGGTTAAATCGGCCAAAAAGATAGTTGACCGTAAGGATCCCGTTGTATGGGACATCCTCGAAAATATCATGAAGGGGCATCCTGTAATGCTCAACCGTGCACCCACGCTGCACCGGCTGGGGATCCAGGCATTCCAGCCCAAACTTATCGAAGGCAAGGCCATTCAGCTTCACCCCCTCGTATGTACGGCGTTCAATGCCGACTTCGACGGTGACCAGATGGCTGTGCATGTGCCGCTTGGCAATGCCGCCATTCTCGAAGCCCAGCTGCTTATGCTAGCTTCCCACAATATCCTGAATCCTGCGAACGGTGCGCCTATCACCGTGCCTTCACAGGACATGGTTCTTGGTCTTTATTATATGACCAAGGCCCGCAAGACAGATGCCGACAAGAAGATCAGGGGAGAAGGCATGACTTTTTATTCTCCCGAAGAAGTTATCATTGCGTTTAACGAAAAGAGGGTCGACCTCCACGCCATGATCAAGGTTCGTATGAACCTTCTTGAAGATGGCAAGGAAATCAGCACCATGATGGAAACCACCGTTGGCCGCGTGATCTTCAACCAGGTCGTTCCAAGGGAATATGGTTACATTAACCAGTTGCTGACCAAAAAATCACTGCGTGATATTATTGGTGCAATCCTTAAAAAGACAGGTACCGCTAAAACCGCCAAGTTCCTCGATGATATCAAGGATCTTGGATACAGCATGGCTTTCAAGGGCGGACTCTCGTTCAACCTTGACGACGTTATCGTTCCCCAGATCAAGGAAACTCTTGTTGGCAACGCATCGGCAGAAGTTGATGAAGTAGTGAACAACTACAACATGGGCTTCATTACCAACAATGAACGTTACAACCAGATCATCGACATCTGGACACATACGAATTCACAGCTTACCGTATCACTGATGAACCAGTTGTCGAAAGACAAGCAGGGATTCAACCCGGTATATATGATGCTTGATTCCGGCGCCCGTGGTTCCAAAGAACAGATCCGCCAGCTTTCAGGGATGCGTGGTCTGATGGCCAAGCCCCAGAAATCAGGAGCAAGCGGTGGTGAGATCATCGAAAACCCCATCCTTTCCAACTTTAAGGAAGGCCTTTCGGTTCTCGAGTACTTCATTTCAACCCACGGTGCACGTAAAGGTCTTGCCGATACAGCTCTTAAGACGGCTGATGCCGGATATCTTACCCGCCGCCTGGTTGACGTTTCCCAGGATGTTATTATTTCGGAAGAAGACTGCGGAACACTTCGCGGGCTTACTATCACAGCTCTCAAAAAAGCAGAGGAAGTCGTGGAATCTTTATATGACAGGATCCTCGGCCGCGTTGCCCTCCACGACGTATATCATCCGCATACAGGAAAAATTATTATTGCAGCAGGACAGGAGATCACCGAGGAGATCGCACAGGTTATTGACGACTCTCCTGTGGAAGGTGTTGAGATCCGTTCGGTACTCACCTGCGAATCTAAGAAGGGTGTTTGCGCCAGGTGTTACGGCCGAAACCTTGCAACAGGACGCCTTGTTGAGAAAGGCGAGGCTGTTGGTGTAATCGCCGCCCAGTCGATCGGGGAACCCGGAACCCAGCTTACCCTGCGTACATTCCACGTCGGTGGTGTCGCCGGTGTGAATATTGCCAGCGCTTCAAGAATTGAAGCAAAGTATGACGGGGTTCTTGAAATCGATGAGTTGCGTTCTATCAGCAACCAGACCGAAGCCGGTGAAAAATATGAGATTGTGATCGGGCGTTCGGCAGAGATGCGTATTGTTGACAAGAATACACGTATCGCCCTTACTTCGGCCCATATTCCTTACGGTGCAAAGCTTTATTTCCGTGACGGTGTGGAAGTGAAGAAAGGCAACCTCATCAGTGACTGGGATCCTTACAATGCGGTAATCCTTTCGGAAGTCGGCGGAAAGGTCAGCTTCGAGAACATTCTTGAAGGTGTGACTTTCCGCGTTGAATCTGACGAGCAAACCGGGTACCACGAAAAAGTTATTATTGAATCACGCCAGAAAGGTAAGAACCCTGCCATCAATATTCTGGATTCTACCAAGGAGATCATCAAGATATATGATATCCCTGTTGGAGCCCATATCATTATTGAAAACGGGGCCAAGATAAAGGCCGGTGAGATTCTTGTCAAGATACCCCGCGCCATTGGTAAAGCAGGCGACATCACGGGAGGTCTTCCAAGGGTTACCGAGCTGTTTGAGGCAAGAAACCCATCGGATCCCGCAGTGGTATCCGAAATCGACGGTGTTGTTTCTTTTGCTAAGAAACTCAAAAGGGGCAACCGTGAGGTTATCATCACTTCCAAAACTAATGAAGAAAAACGTTACCTGATACCGACGTCCAAGCAGATCCTGGCGCAGGAGAATGACTACGTAAAGGCAGGTATTCCCCTGTCGGACGGTGCGCTCACCCCCAGCGACATCCTTGCTATCAAAGGCCCTATGAAGGTCCAGGAGTATATCGTTAATGAAATCCAGGAGGTCTACCGTCTCCAGGGTGTTAAGATCAACGATAAGCATTTTGAGACTATTGTAAGGCAGATGATGCGCAAAGTAGAGGTGGAAGATCCGGGCGATAGCCGCTTCCTTGAAGGCGAACTTGCAAACAAGATCGATTTCCAGGACGAGAATGACTGGATCTATGCAAAGAAAGTCGTTGAAGATCCGGGTGATTCGATTATTTTCAAGTCGGGCCAGATTATCAGCGCCCGTAAACTCCGCGATGAAAATTCAATGCTGAAGCGTAAGGACAAGAAACTGGTTGAGGCCCGTGACGCAAAACCGGCCACGGCACGCCAGGTACTCCAGGGTATTACCAGGGCTTCGTTGCAAACACGCAGCTGGCTTTCGGCAGCTTCTTTCCAGGAAACTACAAAGGTGCTTACCCAGGCAGCAATCAACGCCCGTGAAGACGATCTTGCAGGCCTTAAGGAAAACGTTATCGTCGGGCATCTTATCCCTGCCGGTACCGGGCTCCGTGAATACGAAAGCCTGATTGTTGGCAGCAAGGAAGAATACGAAGCATTAATGGCATCCAAAGAAGAAGAGTAATATGCAGGATACAAAAAACCCCGGTAACCAGATCAATATCGAGATATCGGATGAAGTGGGAGAAGGAATTTATTCAAACCTTGCCATTATCACTCATTCCCCGGCTGAATTCATCATTGATTTTGTCAAGATGATGCCGGGTGTGCCCAAAGCCAAGGTCAAGTCAAGGATCATCCTGACTCCCCAGCATGCAAAACGCCTGTACAAGGCACTCAAGGAGAATGTCTCGAAATATGAAGCGACCCATGGAGATATCCGGGATTCGGAAGGGGAGATCCCTTTTAATATGGGTATGCCGGGCCAAGCCTGATCAATTGCCTTTATTGTAAACAAATGAAACGGAGGGCGGCTCACAAGGCTGCCTTCTTTTTTTTCAGGATGCCTGCAAATTGAAGCCCTGAAAACATCCGTTTTTTTTTAATGCTGTGAAAAAGATTGGAAAAAAAAGTATTGCTCTATATTTGCATTTGAAATTTGAAATGAAAGAGTGCCTGAGCGTCGGAAGATACAGAATGTAGTGATTATTGGTGCCGGCAACCTGGCTACCCAACTCGCTCTTGCCTTGCACCGCAGGGGGGTTAACGTTATCGAGGTGCTGAACAGGTCCCGTCAGTCGGGCGAAAGGCTTGCGCGACGGGTCAAAGCGGGGTTTAATGATGATTTCAGGGCCGCCGATTTCAGGGCCGACCTTTTTATTCTCGCTGTAAGCGATTCGGCTATCGAAGAAGTAGCCAGGAACCTTCATCTTAAAGACCAGTTTCTTGTTCATACCTCAGGATCTGTTGACCTGGCAGCACTTTCGGGGGCTTCATCGAATACAGGAGTGTTGTACCCCCTGCAGACGTTTTCTAAAGAGAAAAGGATAAACTTCAGTAATATCCCGGTTTGTATTGAAGCAAATACAAAGGAAAATGAAGAGAAACTGATGCAGTTTGCGAGTCTGATCAGTAAAAAAACTCAGGTACTGAGCAGCGCCCAGCGCAAAATTCTGCATATGACGGCTGTTTTTGCAGGCAATTTCTCCAGTTTCATGTACACTATTGCCGAGGACCTCCTGAAGAAGCATGATATCCCCTTCAGCCTCCTGAAGCCTCTGATACAGCAAACTGCAGCATCAGCAAGGCATGAGGATGTTTTCAGCAGGCAAACAGGACCGGCAGTCAGGGGTGACACCAGAATCATGGATGAACACCTGGTTATGCTGGCAAAGCACGGGGCTTATATGGATATCTATAACCTTATCAGCAAGAGTATCATTAAACATAAAACCAGAAATGACGAATTATAAGGAATTGCTCAGGCATATCACGACATTTATTTTCGATTATGACGGAGTGCTCACCGATGGCATGGTGATCATGACCAGCCAGGGTGAGGGGCACAGGATATCAAGCGTAAAAGACGGGTACGCGATACAGCTTGCAGTCAGGAAAGGCTATAATGTTGCAGTTATCTCAGGCGCTGTTTCCAAGTCGCTTGAGCACAGGATGAAGGCCCTGAATGTCAGGGATGTTTTTATGGGGATTGAAGATAAAATTCAATGTTTCCATGATTACCTGGCTTCAGGGAATATCAAACCTGAGCAGGTTCTTTTCATGGGTGACGACATCCCCGATTACGAAGTAATGCTTGAAGCCGGTGTGGGGACATGCCCGGCCGATGCTGCTGAGGAAATCCGGAAGATCGCGAAGTATATTTCGCATTGTAACGGGGGTAAAGGATGTGCAAGGGATGTTATAGAGCAGGTTATGAAGGTTCAGGGAAAATGGATGGATGGTGATGGGTTTAAATGGTGAGATGGTGAAGAGTGATGAGTGATAAGTGATGAGTGACTAGTCACCAGTCACTCATCACCAGTTGCCAGTCACCAGTCACTGATTACCAGTCACCAGTAACAAACCAGGATAATATGCAAACCGAAAATATGTCATTTTTTAACAAGCTTGTAAAGTTTGCACGCTTTATTCGCCTTCCCAACCTGCTGATCATCATACTTACCCAGTTCCTTTTAAGGTACTGCCTTTTTTCTCCTTTTTTATATAACGGAGATACTGAAGTCATGAGTTCCCTTCTTGATTTTTCCCTGCTTTGCCTTGCAACCCTGCTTATAACTTCCGGCGGTTATGTGATCAACGATTATTTTGATATCAGGATAGATGAGATAAACAAGCCTGCCAAACAGGTAGTGGGGAAGCTGATTCAGGGGAGGACCGCAATCAAATGGCATATACTTCTTACGGGATTGGGCAGCCTCATCGGGTTTTACCTGGCTTATAAGGTCAGGCTCTTAAGTTTCGGGCTTATCTTCCCTGCCGTTGGTTTGCTCTTATGGTTCTATTCGGCAAAATATAAGCGCTTGCTTTTTTGGGGTAATTTTATCGTTGCCTTGCTTTCGGCCCTGGTTGTACTGATCGTATATTTATTTGAATTTTTCTGGCTCAGGCTTCATCCCGAATTCTTTGCCGATCTTGCACCTGACCTTCTCTGGGTTGGAAAATTATTCCTGGCCTATGCCATGTTTGCTTTTCTTGTTACATTTTACAGGGAGATAATTAAGGATATGGAGGATGTGAAGGGCGATGCGAGAGTTGGCTGCCGCACATTCCCTATCGTATTCGGTATTACCGCAAGTCGCTGGATAGTAACAGCCCTGGTTATCCTAACCCTTATTCTCCTGCTTGCCGGCCTTATAGTGGTATACCACCTGGCGATTATGGGAGTGTTCTGGTACCTGATCCCAACTACGGTTTTACCGATGATTTACCTGGTTTACAGGGTGTTCAGTTCAAATACGCCCGAAGAGTACCATATCATGAGCAACATATGCAAGATCATCATGGTGGCCGGGGTTTTATCCATGCAACTAATAGCAATCAGCAGATAATATGATAAACAAACGATTGGAAGGGTATCACCTCGTTCTTGCCTCGGCTTCCCCGAGGCGGCAATACCTGCTCAAGGAACTCGGGCTGGATTTTGAGATATGCATCACTACTGTAAAGGAAGAATATCCTGAAGGCCTTTCGCCGGATGAGGTTGCGGTTTACCTGGCCGAGCTCAAAGCTGCAAGTTTTGAAACCGGCAGGATGAATCAGAAAGCTATTCTCATCGCCGCCGACACCATAGTGGTCCTGGGTGACGAAATTCTCGGCAAGCCTGCTAACCACGACGACGCAGTGATCATGCTGAAAAAGCTGTCGGGCAACAAGCATGATGTCATTACAGCGGTATGCCTGAAATCGAAGAAGAAGAAAAAAACCTTTCATGTGCGGTCCTCGGTTTATTTCAAAAAACTGAGCCTGGAGGAGATCGAATATTATATCAGGAATTTCGAGCCGTTTGACAAGGCAGGGGGCTATGGAGTCCAGGAATGGATAGGATATATCGGCATCAGTAAGATAGAAGGATCATTTTTCAATATCATGGGATTACCCGTCAAGGAATTGTATGAAGAGCTTCTTAAATTTTAATTGAACAAACAATCCCGGATACCCTAAATGAAGCGGAAACCCCTTATACTGCTCACTAATGATGACAGCGTTAAAGCGCCCGGACTGAGATCCCTCATTGAAATTGTAAGGCCGTTCGGGAAGGTGGTTGTTGTTGCGCCTGACCGTCCGCAATCGGGCACAGCCCATGCAGTTACAGTGAACCATCCCCTGCGCCTGCATGAGATCGCAAAGGAGAAGGATTACGAGGAATACAGCTGCAACGGTACACCTGCCGATTGTGTAAAACTTGCCTTTAAGGTTGTTCTTAAAAGGAGGGCCGATTTCCTTTTTTCCGGTATCAATCACGGAACGAATTCGTCCATTAATATAATTTACTCGGGGACCATGGCGGCCGTTTTCGAAGGGGCACTTGCCGGTGTGAGTTCTGCCGGGTTTTCGCTCGCCGATTACCGATTGGATGCCGACTTTAAATCATCCGCCCCCTATATAAAAAGAATTGTTGAGGAAGTCATAAAAAACAAACTGCCCGGCGGCGTTTGTCTCAATGTGAATATCCCTGCCATACCCCAAAAGAGGATCAGGGGAATAAAAGTGTGCCGGCAGGCCGAAGGAACCTGGCAGGAAGATTTTGTTGAAAGAACCGATCCCCAGGGCCGGAAATATTACTGGATGACAGGGGTGTTTGTTAAGACCGGGCATGGAAAAGATACCGATGAATGGGCTATGGACAACAGGTATATCGCAGTAGTGCCTGTTCAGTTTGATTTCACTGCAACTACAGCCATTAAACCAATTGCAGACTGGTTCCTATGAAGTATTACATAATTGCTGGTGAAGCATCAGGGGATCTTCATGCCTCAAACCTGATCAGGGAGCTTAAAGCGCTTGACAGCGAGGCTTCATTTCGCTGTTGGGGGGGCGACCTGATGCAAAAGCAGGGAGGAGTGATTGTAAAGCACATCAGGGAGCTTGCTTTCATGGGCTTTCTGGAAGTTGTGGCTCATCTTCCCGAAATCATGGGGAACCTGAGATTCTGTGAACAGGATATACTTCAATATAAGCCGGATGTCCTGATACTTGTAGATTATCCCGGGTTTAACCTGCGAATTGCGAAGTTCGCTGCTGAAAAGAGTTTAAGGGTTTTTTATTATATCTCGCCCCAGCTTTGGGCATGGAAATCATCCCGTGTGAAGGGGATAAGGAAGTATGTCGAACATATGTTCGTGATACTGCCTTTTGAGCAGGAGTTTTACACTAAGTATGATGTAAATACCGATTTCCCCGGCCATCCGCTGCTCGACGTCATTCATGAAGACATGGAGCTTAAAGACCGCAAGGCTTTTATCAGGGATAACGGCCTCGGGGATAAGCCTATAATCGCACTTCTTCCCGGAAGCAGGAAGATGGAGATAAAAAGCATGCTCTCGGTGATGCTGGGGATAATTCCTTCATTTCCCGGTTATCAGTTTGTAATCGCTTCGGCCCCTTCGGTCAAGAGGGAATTTTATACATCCCTGATTGGCAGGGCAGAGGTTGGCATTGTTTCAGGCCAGACTTACGATCTGCTCAGTAATTCAGTAGCGGCCCTGGTCACTTCGGGGACAGCCACACTCGAGACTGCCCTGATGAATGTACCCCAGCTGGTTTGCTATAAAGGCAACCCTTTATCTTATCAGATTGCCAGGAGACTGGTTAAAGTTGATTTTATTTCCCTTGTAAACCTGATAGCAGGATACCAGGTTGTAAAAGAGCTTATCCAGGGTGATTTCAATCCGCTTAAACTGGAAGGGGAGCTCAAACAACTGCTTGGACCCGGGCGGCAGAAGGACATTCTTGAAGGGTATGGCAGGGTAAAGGCCTTGCTTGGCGGAAGGGGCGCATCGGGAAGAACAGCTTCGAAGATCATACAATATTTGAGCGGGAAATCAGTTAATAAACATGATAATTAGCAAAACGGGAATATGCAGAAAATTACAATTATGAATAAACCGATTTTTATTTTAATATGCCTGATAGTATTTGGATTTTCAGGACAGTCGAAAGCCCAGGATAAGAAAACCGATCCGAACCAGAAAGGGAAGATCATGGTCCCTTCTCCTGCCAAGCCTGATTCGATCAACCATAAACAAAGCATTAAGAAGGCTCCGCAACAGCCGGCCGGTCAACCTGCCGGCCCCGGCATCAAGGAACAGAAGCCGCAACTTACACCTGAACAGAAAACGGCCCAGGACTATTATAATGAGGGAGTGAAGAAGACCAAACAAGGTAATTATACAGGCGCTATTGCTGATTATACCAAGTCAATAGAGACTTCTGAAAACACCCAGGCTTATATGAGCAGAGGGTTTTGTTATATGCTTACGACAAAGTATGATCTTGCTATTATTGATGCTACAAAAGCGCTGGAACTATCCAAAACAAATGCCAATGCATTATATGTGCGCGGGGTATCAGAATACTATTTGAATGACTTCGATAAAGCTGAGAAAGACCTTTCCCAGTCAATTTTATATGACCGCAGGAACGCGTCGTCATTCAATTATATGGCAGCTATAAAACTACAGAAGAAGGATTACAACGGCGCCCTCGATGCATACACTGATGTGATAAAA
>JAPLDN010000379.1 GCA_026391755.1 Bacteroidota bacterium | reverse complement strand
CTTGATAAAAAGAATGTGCGCGTTGCGTTAAAAACTGCGAGTGGCAGTATTTCCGGTTCGCTCTGGAATACCTTTGAAAAGCTTGACCTGGATATCAATCTTGCCCTCGATCTTTCCGAAATTTTTGCCTGGACTGTTGATTTCTATGGTCTGCAGAACGGTGATGAGTTCAAGGTTATTTATGAGGAAATGTATGTGGATGGCAGGATGATAGGAATAGACAGGATCCTTTCGGCAAGTTTTCTTACGGGAAGCCATGAATATTATGCCTTTCTTTTAGAAGAAAAAGGAAAAAGGGCATATTTCGATGAGAATGGTCAGAGCCTTCAGCGTTCATTCCTCAAAGCTCCTCTCCGATTCTCCAGGATCAGTTCTCATTTTTCCAGCTCAAGGATGCATCCTATTCTCAGGATTGCCCGTCCTCATTACGGCGTGGATTATGCAGCACCCAGGGGGACGCCTGTTGAAGCTTTGGGTGAAGGGAAAATAACGGAAGCTGGTTGGAAAGGAGGTTACGGAAGGTTTATAGCGATACGCCATAATTCTGTGTTTTCCACAACCTATGCCCACCTTTCGGGATATGCCAAAAACATCAAACCCGGTGTTCATGTTAACCAGGGGCAGGTGATCGGTTTTGTTGGAATGAGCGGACTGGCTACCGGCCCCCATCTTGATTTCAGGGTATACAGGAACGGATCACCCATTGACCCCCTGCACCTTGAATCTCCCCCTTCGGAACCGGTGCCGGCTTCATCCATGCCTGTGTTTCAAGCCCTGGTATCCCGCTGGAAACCCCAACTGGATAAGATAAAACTTTAGTTTGGCCTGTTTAACAGCTTTTTACGTGCAGGGCAGAGTTCATTGCTTTCGTACCACCTGCATCTTGGTTTGCAGGATAGACACGCATTGATCACTTCCCCCTGCCGAACATGCATAACCCAGTAAGGATCGGCAAGCTGGGGCCGGCCAACTGATACGAAATCGGCCAGTCCGCGTTCAATTAAAAAGTTTGCCCTTTCAGGGGTTTTGACCTCGTTCACGACAATAAGCGGGATTTTTACATGTTCCCTGACTGATACACCCGAAAATACGATCCAATTGAAATCAAAGCCCCTGGGCGGCCTGGGCAGGTTCTGAAGGTTACCCCCGTGTGAAACATGGATGTAGTCAAGGCCGATCGATTCTAAATACACGGCTGTTTTAATACCGTCTTCTAAAGCGGGAGTGTTTGCCCCAAGCCTGTATCCAAGAATGAATTCAGATCCGCAGCGTTCCCTGATCCCCGAGATGACTGCAGTTGCAAATCGCATCCTGTTTTCAAGGCTGCCCCCGTATTCATCAGTCCTTTTGTTCCATAAGGGATTTGCAAACTGGTTAAGAAGGTAACCATGCGCACCATGGAGTTCAACTCCATGAAAACCAGCTTCCCGGGCCCGTTCTGCCCCCCTGATGAATGCAATCGTGATTTCAGCGATCTCACCTGCAGTCAATGCCTGGGATGTTGGTTTATCAGGATCGGCCGAAGGACAAAACTTAACAGGAGAAACTGCCGCGGGTGTCACCAGTCCTGCATGATGCAGCTGAAGGATTGAAACCGCTCCATGTCTTTTAACGACTTCTGTTATCCCTCTAAGACCTGCAATATGTTCGTCGCTCCAAACACCAAGCTGGGAGGGTGCCGCCCTCCCTTCTTTTTTGATAGCGGTTGCTTCGGTGATAATGATCCCCGCCCCGCTTTCGGCCCTTAAACGGTAATGTTCCAGATTCTTTGGACCAACCAGGCCATGATCTTCAGAAAATCCGAAACAAACCATGGGCGGAAATACAATCCTGTTTTTTACACTGAGTCCTTTCAATGTAAAGCCGGAGAATAATTGCGGAAAATTGTTCTGTTCATTCATAAGTTAAATCAATCTTTTGTGAACGGATGCTCTTTTTTCCACATTTTCCAGATCAGGAAAACAGGGAAAAGGAACCAGGGCGCATTTGCGAACAGAACCAGGGGCAGGTTTTTTGCAGGAGTCGGACCGAAGATCTCTTCACTGCAGATGATGAATACATTGGTAAATAAGATAGACATGACTATAAAAGTGGGGATGCGGATCCATTCCCTGCCTTTTATGAAAGCATATACTGCCGCTAAATAGTAAGGCCCGAAAAGTATGACATCAAGCCATATCGTTGCTTTCCACCAGGTGGGCCTGAGCCATTGCAAGGGATCAAAACTGGCTCCCCACCAATGGGTCATGTTAACCAGAAAAGGCAACGGCCATATCGGGTAATCGAAATTCGAAGGATCGGCAATTACCAGTTGCTCCAGGTCAACTATGTATGTTATAAAAAGGATATTAATAAGGAAGAACCCTATATAAATAAAATCGACAGGTCTCTCTTTTAAGGGAATCACGTTTCTCATGATCTTAATTTATTTATTGAACATTTGAAGATTTTTCTTGTTTCTGGCAGTTTTTGCCATCTGCCTTGCTATTGAAAGCCTGAACGGGCTGATGTTGGAGATGTAGGCCCCGATTTTTGTTGAGAAATCAGAATAGGTCAGGGTTTTAGGATTCATTGCAAGGGCCAGGAGCTGCTTCGCGACATCATCAGGATCTTTTGGTTTTGCAAAAAGACGGGTTATAAGATTCTGGTTGCTGTTCATCAGGAAATCCTGCTCAACCTCCCCCAGTCTCGATTCAGGTTTTGAATCTGTCCTGATATACCCAGGGAAGTATTCGCTTACCCTGATACTGCTTCCCTCCCACTCGGACTGGATGGTCCTGGTCCAGGCCGAGAAAGCTGCCTTGGAACAAACATAGGGAGCATAAAACGGGATCCCCATCATAAACCCGGGTGAACCAATGTTGATAATATGGCCGCCTCCCCTGCCCAGCATATGTGGTATAACAGCCTGGGTAAGAGTTACAGGTCCAAGAAGGTTGGTCATGAAGGCTTTTGTAAGGTCATCCCTGCCGACATCTTCTGAAGGAGAAACAATGATACAGGCTGCGTTATTGAT
>JAPLDN010000268.1 GCA_026391755.1 Bacteroidota bacterium | reverse complement strand
GCTGCTGCTCGACGAGCCTACCAATGATATTGATGTCAACACACTTCGCGCACTGGAGGAAGGCCTTGAGAGTTATGCAGGCTGTGCCGTGATCATCTCCCACGACCGTTGGTTTCTCGATAGGGTTGCAACACATATCCTTGCATTTGAAGGAGATTCCCAGGTGTATTTCTTTGAAGGCTCCTATTCTGATTATGAGGAGAACAAGAAGAAAAGGCTGGGCGATGAAGCGCCGAAACGGATTAAGTATAAGAAACTGAAAGCATGATCCGAATCGACAAAACCCTTCTCGACGCCAGCACTGCTGAAGCAAAGGCATCAGCCCGGCGCCGTAAGAATTACAATTTTCACAAGGAATACTCCGATACATTGCAGCGGCTGCTTAATGCCATGGAACCCCTGAGCTATGTCCAGCCGCATAAACACGAGGATCCCGATAAACGTGAAGTGTTCTTTGCACTCAGGGGGCGCATCCTGGTTGTTGAATTCGACAACGACGGGAATATAATCGAACATATCGTGCTCGATCCTTCAAGTGGCGCTTACGGGGTGGAGATACCCGAAAGAACCTTTCATACCATCGTCTCCCTGGAAACCGGGACCGTGGCCTATGAATTTAAGGATGGACCGTACAGCCCCATCGACGATAAAAACTTTGCTTCCTGGGCGCCGGCCGAGGGATCGCCTGAAGCTGTTCCTTACCTGGAAAAACTGATCGAGGAACTAGCGCCTTGTTAACACCTGTCATTTGATACAGGATGCAGGATAGCGGGATAAGCAGCACTTCGTGCTGCGATAACCAGATATCTCGGTATCCAGTAATCTAGCTATCGGCGAGCAGCGCCATCATCCTGCATCCCCCTTGCCCGCGTTTCGAATTTTACTATCTTTGCACAAAGACCTTTGAATGTCAGTCCAGAAACCTTCCATTCCCAAAGGAACCCGTGATTTTACGCCGACCGAAATGGTGAGGCGTAACTTTATATTTAATACAGTCCGCTCGGTTTTCGAGATCTTCGGCTATCTGCCCATAGAAACCCCGGCCATGGAGAACCTGTCGACACTCATGGGGAAGTATGGGGAGGAAGGCGATAAGCTGCTCTTTAAAATACTCAACTCGGGGAATTACCTGGAGGGGATACCAGATAGCGGATATCAGATGACAGATGACAGTAATCCGGTCTCTGGCATCAGACATCTGAAATCTGATATTGGTGCTTTTACACGCCATATCTCCGAAAAAGGCCTTCGCTATGATCTTACCGTTCCATTTGCAAGGTTTGTTGTTCAACATCAGAACGAACTGGTGTTTCCTTTCAAACGCTACCAGATCCAGCCTGTCTGGCGTGCCGACCGTCCCCAGAAAGGGAGGTACAGGGAGTTCTTTCAATGCGATGTTGATGTTATAGGGAGCCCTTCGCTTCTGTATGAAGTCGAACTTATCCAGATTATTGACGAAGTTTTTTCACGCCTGGGTATTCAAACCACGACCCTGTTCAACAACCGTAAGATCCTGGCAGGAATTGCAGAAGCCATAGGAGCGCCGGAAAAAATGAACGAGATCACTGTGGCTATTGACAAGCTTGATAAAATAGGTTTGGAGAAAGTCTGCCTTGAGCTGAAGGAAAAAGATCTTCACGATTCTGCTATCTCAGCTTTGCAACCTGTGCTGCTGATGGAAGGTAGTATTAATGATAAAATCCTGGTTCTTGAGGATCTGTTCAAACTTTCGGAAACGGGCATGAAAGGGATAGTTGAACTTAAACACCTTGTAAGTCTGTTGAAAGATCTTGACCTCCGGAATAAATGGACCTTTGATGTGCGACTTGCCCGCGGGCTGAACTATTATACAGGAACAATCATTGAAGTGAAGGCCAATGAGGTTGCCATGGGCAGCATCTGCGGCGGGGGACGCTATGATGACCTTACAGGGATCTTTGGATTGCCGGGTGTTTCAGGTGTGGGTATTTCTTTTGGCGCCGACCGTATTTATGATGTCATGAACGAGCTGAACCTTTTTCCCGAAACGATACAGCATACAACAAGGGTTTTATTTGTAAATTTCGGGCCGGAGGAGGAACGTTTTGCACTCAAATTGCTGAATGAAATAAGGCATGAAGGTATACCTGCTGAGATATACCCTGATTCATCCAAGCTGAAGAAGCAGCTGGAGTATGCCAGCCGTAAACAAATCCCTCTGGCTGTGCTGATCGGCAAGGATGAAATGGAGAGCGGCTTACTCACTGTTAAGGATCTTGCAAGCGGGGTGCAAAGTCGCTTAAGCACTGAAGAATTCATCCGCAGTCTTAAAAATATATAATCTAATGGTAAAAAGAACATTTCGTATTTCAATATTAGGTGCCCGTTCATGGGTGATCGGCTCAGAGTAGCTGCCAGTTATCCAGCTATCCATCTATCATGAGTACAAACCCTAAAAAATTACACAAATGACACTAATCATAAAAGGATCCGGGCTTACCATTGAAGACGTTGTACGTGTTGCCCGGCACGGAGAAAAAGTACAGCTTGACCCCAAAGCCATAGAACGTATAAATAAATGCCGGGCAATGCTCGAGAGGAAAATCGAGGCGCATGAGATCATGTACGGCGTGAATACCGGTATTGGCGAATTTTCGGAAGTTGTGCTGAATGATGACCAGGTAAAGGAATTTCAGAAATACCTTATATATAATCATGCCGCAGGTATCGGCGACCCCATGCCTATCGACTGGGTGCGTGGCGCCATGCTGGGACGTATAAATGTGCATGCCCACGGGAACAGCGGATCGCGTAGAGAGATCACCCAGACCCTCGTAGATATGCTGAATAAAGGAGTCACTCCGATGGTATGCCAGAAAGGTTCTGTAGGCGCTTGCGGCGACCTGGCGCCAATGTCGCAGATCGCACTGCTCATGATGGGAGAAGGACAGGCGTATTACGAAGGCAAACTTTACGAAGGCAAGGAAGCCCTTGACCTTGCAGGCATTCCTGTTCCCGGACTGCAAGCCCGTGACGGCCTGGCAACCATCAATGGCTCGAATGTGCTTACCGCTATGAGCGCTCTGTATATTTACGATGCGAACAACTGGCTTAAACAGGCTGAGATAGCGGCTTCCATGTCGCTCGAAGCCATGAAAGCGAATATGCGGCCATACAGCCCTAAGCTGCACGAGATCCGTGGCTTCAAAGGAGCCGTGCGTTCTGCTGCAGCAATTTTAAAATGCGTGACAGGGGGCGACCTGGCCGAGCAAAAAGTTAAGTGCAAGGTCCAGGATGCCTATTCAATGCGCTCAACTCCCCAGGTGATTGGGGCTGCGCACGATGCCCTGGCATATGCACGTTCCCAGGTTGAGATCGAACTGAACGGTGTAGGCGATAACCCAGTCTTTTTCCCAGATGAGAACCTTCAGCTTTCCGGGGCAAATTTCCAGGGATCCCCCGTTTCGGTGCCTATGGATATGGCCGGTTATATTGTCACTATGGTATCGGTAATGAGTGAACGCCGCATGAACCGCCTTAATCATCCTGCCCTCAGTGTCGGGCTTCCCGCATTTCTGACGAAAGGCGCCGGGATGTTCAGCGGACTGATGCTTAGCCAGTATACAGCCGATATGCAGATCGTTGAACAGCGCATACTTTCAATGCCTGCATCGATCCAATCCATTCCGGCCGCCGCAGACCAGGAAGATTTCGTTTCCATGGGGATGAACACAGCACTGAAAAACTTCCAGATCCTTGACAATGCTTACGGTATCCTCGGTATAGAATTCATGGCTGCAGCCCAGGCGCTTGACTTCCGTGAATATAAATTCGGGGTTGGCACGACCAAAGCCAAGGAGGTTATACGCAAACACGTTGATTTCCTTGAAATTGACAGGCCGCTATACCCCGATCACAACAAGATGAAAGAACTCGTGAAATCCTGCGAGATCCTGAATGAGGTCGAGAAGGCTGTGGGCAGCCTGGAATAAATTCAATTATGGAAGAAGAACCCGGAACCAACGGATCTGCCCCGGGGTTACCGCCCCCTGTCAGGCCAAACCTGCTTACAATACTTTGTATCCTGACCTTCATCAATGGCGGGCTTACATTTATCTCAAGCCTTTTTGTCGGGGCATTTTTTGATCAGTTTGTTGCAATCGCAACTGATTTTTCAGAAAAATTTAAACTGCCCGGACTCGAAATGATCACCCAGGGCAGGCCCTTGTTTTTCTTTGTAAATGCAATTTTATACGCGTTTTCGGTATGCGGTGCGGTGATGATGTGGAACCTTAAAAAGACCGGATTCCATATATATACCATATCCCAGATCTTACTGATCCTCGCCCCTATGTATTTTTTCCAGCTGCCGGGCCCGTCTATCTTTGATATCATTCTTTCTGGAACTTTCGTATTTTTATATTCCACACACTTGAAAATAATGACGTGACTCGTGAACCGTGAGTCGTGAACCAGATCACGAGTCACGGTTCACGGTTAACGGTTAAAAGACCATGGTACTGCATTCACCCGATACTCCCAATCCTGTTCCACCTCGGAAACGCCCGTTTTTTCTCGAGGTGTTATGTATCTTTTGCGGGGTTTACTTTTTCGCTTTCTCGGTTTTGTTGATTTCTGGCTTCTTTTTCTCCGGATGGGTCAGCAATGCAATTAACCTCTACACACCGGTAAAGAGGTTTTCGGGTATTGAGATTAAAATGATCCTAGGAGCATATGCCCTGCTTTTCATCCTTGCCTTCTCAGGCATAATCCTGATGTGGAAGCTGCGGAAGTATGGATATTATATTTTCGGGGTTTCTTCCCTCCTTCTTGCCTCTTTCCAGATGGCATTCCCGGGCTTAACATTCTCCGGAACAATTATCTTTATTGCTTTCCTTGTATTATTCGGATTGTATTTCAG